>NZ_PNOZ01000085.1:0-24580 GCF_002879555.1 Verrucosispora sp. ts21
CGGGCGAAGGCGGAGCGGGGTGGGACGGGGGTGTTGGGGGGAGGGTGTGTGGGTAGGACCTCGCGGACGCGAGGAGGGCGACGTGGTCGCAGCGGGGGGTGCCGGGCGTGAGCCCGATGAGGCGGCGCACCGGGCGGTAGCGGCAGCAGCCGGGCCGCGGCAGACGTGGGCGGCCCTGCCCTGGCTGGTGCGCACCGCCGTGGTGTGGAGCGCCTGCCTGGTGGTGATCGCCGCTGGGCTCTACCTGCTGGCGCGGATCACCCTGCTGGTCACACCGCTGGCCATCGCGCTGGCCGCCACCTTCTTCCTCGCCGCGCTGCTCGACCCGGTGCAACTCGCGCTCCGCCGGCTGCGGCTGCCCGCCTCGCTGGCCGCCCTGCTCACCGTCCTGCTGCTGCTCGGCATCCTGGGTGGTCTCGGGGTACTTGTGTGGAACCTGACCGCCAACCAGTTCAGCGAACTGGGTGATGAACTGCAGCAGGGCCTCGGGCGCACCCGGGATCTGATCACCTCCACCCTGCCGGTGACCGATCAACAGCTCGACGGTCTGCTCGACCAGCTACGCAAGGCGGCCACCGAGCAGGAGGTCGACCCGGTCGCCAGCGCGCGCACCGTGACCGAGGTGTTCGGCTCCGCCCTGCTCGCCCTGGTGCTGCTGTTCTTCCTGCTCAAGGACGGCCGGGGGATGTGGCACTGGACGTTGCGCCGGATGACCGGGCCGAACCGGGACGTCGCCGCCGAGGCGGGCCGGGTCGGTTGGCGCACGCTCGGGTCGTACACCCGAGGCACCATGCTGATCGCGGCCATCGACGCGATCGGCATCGGCCTGGCACTGGTCCTTCTCGGCGTACCGTTGGCCTTTCCCCTGGCCTTGATCACGTTCATCGGCGGGTTCGTGCCGATCATCGGCGCGACCGTGGCCGGCGCGGTCGCGGTGCTGGTGGCGCTCGCCGCCAACGGTCCCACCACGGCGCTGCTCACCCTGGCTGCGGTGATCGCCGTGCAGCAGATCGAGGGAAACCTGCTGGAACCGCTGGTGATGAAGCGTCAGGTACGACTGCACCCGGTGGTGATCCTGTTGGCGGTCACCGCCGGCACCCTCATCGCCGGCATAGCCGGGGCCTTCGTCGCGGTGCCGATCGCCGCCGTCGCCTGGCGGATCATCGACAGCGTGCAGCGCCAACGAGAGGCCGCCGCAGCAGCCCGACCGGCACCTCCGGCACCCGACGACCCCCCGGCCACCGCAGATCCCGCACCCGGCTGAGACGCCCGCACTCCCGTCGCCGCGCAAGCGTCAAGTGGGACGACACGCTGTCGACGACGGGCACGGGGGCCGCGATGGTGTCAGGCCGGGGAGAGCTGAGGGTGCAGGTGGTCGTGGAACCAGTCGGCCGCAGCCTCGGCCACCTGTTCCAGGGTGCCGGGCTCCTCGAAGAGGTGCGTCGCACCGGGGATCACCCGCAGGTCGGCCGGGGCCGTCAGCTGGTCCAGCGCGTGCCGGTTGAGCGAGATCACCGGCTCGTCGAGGCCGCCGACGAGCAGCAGGGTGGGGGCGCGCACCTGGCCGAGCGCGGCTCCCGCCAGATCCGGACGACCGCCTCGGGACACCACGGCGTACACCTGCTCGGGCCGTCGGGCCGCCGCGACGAGGGCGGCGGCAGCACCCGTACTGGCACCGAAGATGCCGATCCGGGCCGTGTCGAAGGGCTGCTCCGAGGCCAGCCAGTCCACGATCGTGGCCAGTCGGCGGGACAGCAGGTCGATGTCGAAGCGTAGTTCGGCGGTGACGGCGTCCGCCTCGGCCTCCGCCGGGGTGAGCAGGTCGACAAGTACGGTGCCGAGCCCGCCCGCACTCAGCGACCTGGCCACGGCGACGTTGCGGGGACTGTGCCGCGAACTTCCGCTACCGTGCGCGAACAGCACCGCGCCCACCGGCTGGGCCGGAATCAGCAGGTCCGCCGGCAGGTCGGCCCCACCAGCCGGGATCGTCACCGCGTTGCCCCGAACGTCCATCGTCATCCTCCCGATCAATGCCGAGCCGATATCCGCAGGCGTCGCCGGGACCGGCCCACCCCGCAGGCGCCGATGTCGCGTACGACAGGCATACCCCGCCGGGCGGTCACCACGCCGACGCTCGCGAGCGTTTGCCGGGGGTCGGGTCGGGTAGCCGTCGCGGGACCGCAGACGGACCGGTGCCATCGGGTACCGGCGACCAGATCGCGAGGACCGTCATGCCGCATCATCACCGTGAGCCCGTCGACCAGGCCGCCGAACGTGAGCGGCAGAAGCAGGATGCCCCGCGTGGTCGGGACTGGGCGGACGAGGCTGCCCAGGCACGGTCGGCCGACGACCCTCGGGCCCGAACACCCCACGACCCCACCGGACGCCCTTCGCAGGGCGAACCGATCTGACCGGCCGCACCGCCGGCCCTCCGCTCAGGGCACGGGCTCAGGGCACGGGCCCAGATCAGGGGCTCAAGGCAGGTGCTCGGGCAGGCGGAGCAGCGGGGCCCGGCCGGGAGGCTGCTCCACCGGGGGCAGGTTCTCCGGCGGCGGGGGAATCGGCAGGGTCACCGGCTCCCCGGAGGTGACCTGCACCGATTCGCCGTGGTGGCGTACCTCCATGGTGGCGTCCGGATCGGTGTGGTGGTGCAGGACGTACGTCGTCTCGTGCGGTCGTACGGTCACCCGTAGCCGGAGTCCCCGGCACTCGAGCGAGAACGCCAACCGGCCGATCCGGGTGGGCAGACGCGGGGCGAACGAGGGTACGCCGTCGTGGTCCCGTAGCCCACCGAAGCCGGCGACCAACGCGATCCACGCGCCGGCCAGCGACGCCATGTGCACGCCGTCGCGGGTGTTCTCGTTCAGGTCGTGCAGGTCCATCAGCGCTGCCTCGCGCAGATAACTGTGCGCCAGTTCCAGGTAGCCGACCTCGGCCGCCAGCACCGCCTGGGTGCAGGCCGACAGCGACGAGTCCCGGACGGTACGCCGCTCGTAGTAGAGGAAGTTGCGCAGCTTCTCCTCGTCGGTGAACGCGTCACCCCGCCAGTGCATGGCCAGCACCAGGTCGGCCTGCTTGACCACCTGCTTGCGGTACAGGTCGAAGTACGGGTAGTGCAGCAGCAACGGGTACTTGTCCTGCGGGGTGTGCGCGAAGTCCCACTCCTGCAACCGGGTGAAGCCCTCGACCTGCTGGTGCACGTCGATCTCGTCGTCGTACGGAATGTGCATGGCCGTGGCGGCGTCCCGCCACGCGGCGGCCTCCTCGTCGGTGACCCCGAGGTGGAAGGCGTCGTCGCGGTAGCGCATCGCCACGTCCGCGGCGACGCGCAGATTCCGCTGTGCCATCAGGTTGGTGTAGATGTTGTCGTTCTTGACGGCCGTGTACTCGTCGGGGCCGGTCACGCCGTCGATGTGGAACTGACCGTTGCGGTCGTGGTGCCCGAGGGAGCGCCACAGCCGGGCGGTCTCCACCAGCAGGGTCAGCCCGATCTCGCGTTCCAACTCCTGATCGCCGCTGATCAGCACGTAGCGTCGCAGCGCGTCGGCGATGCCGGCCGCGATGTGGAAGGCAGCCGTGCCGGCCGGCCAGTAGCCCGACGACTCGGGACCTTCGATGGTCCGCCAGGGAAAGGCCGCCCCGGCCAGGTTGAGTGTGCGGGCCCGCTCGTGCGCCTGTTCCAGGGTCGAGAATCGCCAGAACAGCGCGTCGCGCACGGCCGCCGGATGGGTGTACGTCAGCACCGGCAGCACGAACATCTCGGTGTCCCAGAACGCGTGCCCGTCGTACCCCGGGCCGGTGAGACCCTTCGCGGCGATGGGCCGGCGTTCCGCGCGGGCGCCGGCTTGGAGCACGTGGTACAGCCCGAACCGGACGGCCTGCTGGACCTCCGGATCGCCGTCGATCTCCACGTCGGCGGCGTCCCAGAACTCGTCCAGGTACTCCCGCTGCTCGCGGACCAGCCCGTCCCAGCCGTCGAGTTTCGCGGCGGCCAGGGCGGCACCCACCTGGTCGCGCAGGGCGGGCAGCGAACGCCGGCTGGACCAGCCGTAGGTCAGGTACTTCACCACACTCAGCCGCTGGCCCGGCTCCAGCACGCAGCCGACGGTGGTCCGCACCCAGTCTTCGTACCCCTCGGACTCGATCGTGGTGCGCGACGGTGAGTCGACCTCGTGCTCCATCGCCGCAGCGACCCGTAGCCCGGAGACCTTGGTGCGGTGGATGAGCAGCCCGCCGTCGGAGGTGGTCAGCTCCTCCTCGGCCTGCAGGGGCGACTCCAGCACGGCGGCGACCCGGGGGTCCCGGCTCTGCGGCGGCAGGGCTTCGTTGGCCACCAGCTCCGACTGGATGATCAGCCGCAGCGGCCGGTCGTCGGCGACCTCCACCTCGTAGCGGATGGCGGCCACCGACCGCTGTCGGAAGGAGACCAGTCGGGTGCTGTGCACCCGCACCTCCCGGCCGGCCGGCGAGCGCCAGTGCAGGGTCCGGTGCAGGGTGCCGGCCCGCAGGTCGAGGACCCTTTCGTGGGCGAGCAGTTCGCCGTAGCGCACGTCCAGCGGCTCGTCGTCGACAAGCAGCCGGATCAGCTTGCCGTTTGTCACGTTGACGATGGTCTGGCCGGACTCGGGAAAACCGAAACCCGCTTCCGCGTACGGCAGGGGACGCAGCTCGTAGAACGAGTTGAGGTACGTGCCGGGCAGCCCGTGCGGCTCGCCCTCGTCCAGGTTGCCGCGCAGCCCGACGTGCCCGTTGGAGAGCGCGAAGACCGATTCGGACTGGGCGAGCACGTCCACGTCGAGCTGGGTCTCCCGGACGTGCCACGGCTCGACCGGGTACGCCCGCTCCCGGATCACTCGGGCCGTCCGGCTTCGAGCAGTTCAGCCAGGTCGGTGACGACCACGTCGGCGCCGTGGGCGCGCAACTCGTCGGCCTGCCCGGCCCGGTCGACCCCGATCACGTACCCGAAGCCGCCGGCCCGACCGGCCTCGACTCCGGCGAGCGCGTCCTCGAAGACGGCCGCCTGCTCCGGCTCGACGCCGAGCAGCTTCGCACCGGCGAGGAAGGTGTCCGGATGCGGCTTGCCGCGCAACCCCTCGGCCCGTGCTGTCAGTCCGTCCACCCGTTCCTCCAGCAGCGGTTCGAGCCCGGCGGCGGCGATGACCTCCCGGCCGTTGGCGCTGGCCGTGACGACCGCGCGACGCAGCCCGGCCGCGGCCACCGCCTTCAGGTACGCCACCGAACCGGGGTAGACGTCGACACCTACGCTGCGGATCCGCTCCACCACCAGGGCGTTCTTCTGGTTGCCGATCCCGTGCACGGTCTGCGCGCCCGGCGGGTCCTCGGCCGTGCCCTCAGGAAGGGTGATGTTCCGCGAGGCGAGGAAGGTGCGCACGCCGTCGAGGCGGGGCCGCCCGTCGACGTAGCGGTGGTAGTCCGGTCCCGGGTCGAAGGGCTGGTACGGCTCGCCGCTGGCGTCGGCGTGCCGGTGCAGGAAGTCGTCGAACGTCTCGGTCCACGCGGCGTTGTGCACCCGGGCGGTCTGCGTGAGCACACCATCCAGGTCGAAGAGACACGCGGTCACATGATCCGGCAGGCCGAGCACCGCACCAATCTATCCACGGTCACCGCCCGGCAAACGTACTTCGCCCAACCCGGCGCGCCGCCCGGTCATCGAGCCGTGTTAACAGGGGGCCCTTCCTCTACCGCAGGCGTTAAGAAGGTGCCCTTCCTTGCACCCTCAGCGCCAGCCGACGTCGATGCGGGCGCCGCGTTCGTCGAAGAAGTGCAGGGCGTCCATGCGTACCTTGATGGCCAGTGGGTGACCGGCAGAGACGGCGGGGTACGGCGCGAGCCGGACCGCCAGTTCGGCCGGGCGGCGGTGGTGCCGGCCGGGATCGGCAAGGACGCTGGCCTGGCCGCCGCTGTTCGGGTTCGCCTCCGGCACCGGGGCCCGGCCGGTGAACCGCTGCATCACCTGGCCGAAGCGGCGCAGGCCGCGCTGACCGAGCGGGGTGTCGCTGTCCGGCGGCGCGCCGACCTCGTCCACCACGATCGCGGTCGCGCCGATGTCGAGGAAGGCCAACGACTCGTGCCCGTGGTGTTCCAGGTAGCGGATCCGGCCCTGGAGGACGTCGCCCGGTGCGTCGGGGGCGACCGGGGTGAGCGCCTCGGCCCGCATACCGACCACGATCCGCTCGCCGTGGTAGTGCGCCACCGCACGGCTGCGGATGTCGTCCCACGGCAGGTAGAGCGCCTGCTCCCCGAGGGTGAGGGTGACGTACCGGTCGAGGTGGACGTAGACCGACGCCTCCAGCAGGTTCATCCGCGGGCTGCCCAGGAAGGCGGCGACGTAGAGGGTGGCCGGGCGGCCGTACACCTGGGTCGGGGTGCCCACGTCCTGGAGGACGCCCTTGCGCATGATGGCGACCCGGTCGGCCATGGTCAGCGCCTCGGCCTGGTCGTGCGTCACGTAGATGGTGGTGACCCCCAGCTCGCGGGTCAGGCCGGAGATCTCGGCCCGCAACTCCGCGCGCAGTCCGCTGTCGAGGTTGGACAGTGGTTCGTCCATCAGGAACAGTTTCGGACGGCGCACGATGGCCCGGCCCATCGCGACCCGCTGCCGCTGCCCGCCGGAGAGCTGGCTCGGGCGTCGTGCCAGCACGTCACCGATGCCGAGGGCGCTTGCCACGTCGGTGACCCGCTCGCCTCGCGGGGCCGGTTCGACGCCGGCGAGCTTGAGCGGGAAGGCGATGTTGTCACCGACGCTCATGTGCGGGTAGAGCGCGAAGTCCTGGAAGACCATGGCGATCCCGCGCTCCCGGGGCGGCAGGTCGTTCGACACCTCCCCGTCGAGCATCACCGCCCCCGAGGTCGGCTCCTCCAACCCGGCGACCATGCGCAGCACCGTCGACTTGCCACAGCCGGAGGGCCCGAGCAGCACCATGAACTCTCCGTCGTTGACGTCGAGATTGATGCTGTCCACCGCGACCGTGCCGTCTCGGAAGACCTTCGTGACATCCTTGAGCGCGACGGTGCTCACCGTCTCCTCCCCCACCTCGTCTGCCGAACCCGGCAATGACTGTGACCAGGATCATGTCGGTCGCACATCGGGTAAACGTGTGATGTTCCGGTCGTGACAGACGTATTACGTTCCATCGAGTAGCGGCTATCGACTGAATTTTCCAGACTCAGCCGGAGATGTCACCGAGGAAAACCCGACGAACCACCCGCTGCGCGGCCTGCCCGTCCTCCAACGCACAGAATCTGTCCCGGAACCGCGCCCGGGTGTGGTCGGCCGCGACGGAGTCGGACTGCCCTGCCCGCAACACGTCCAGCAACTCGGGAAAGGTCCGCGCCACCGGCCCGGGCGGCTCGGCGAGCAGGTCGAAGTAGACCCCCCGGGTCAGCCGGTACGCGTCCCAGTCCGGCGCGTAGATGACGATCGGCCGGTCCAGCACCGCGTAGTCGAACATCGCCGAGGAATAGTCAGTGACCAGCACGTCGGCCGCGAGGTAAAGCTCCTCGACCTCGGGATGGGCGCTGACGTCGATGATGCGGTCCCGACCCGCGGGCGGCCACGCTCGCCGGTCGCGGTCGTGGAAGTAGTGGCTGCGCATCAGTAGCAGCCCGGACGGGCCGATCGCGTCGAGCACCCGTTCCGGGTCGAACGGTGGCCGATAGCCGGGCAGGTGCTCCCGGTGCGTCGGGGCGTACAGCACGACCAGCTCGCCGAGGCCGGCGCCGAACTGGGCGCGCAGCCGCAACACCTCCTCGGGGGGCGCGGCGACCAGACGGTCGTTGCGCGGGTAACCCACCTCCAATGTGGTGTACGCGGCCGGATAGGCCCGCTCCCACATCTGGGTGGAGAAGCTGTTCGCGGTGATGCTGTAGTCCCAGCGGTCCACCCGGCGCAGCAGGCCGGCGAAGTCCATCCCGACCGCGCCCAACGGATAGCGCTGCTGGTCCAGGCCCATCACCTTGACCGGGGTGCCGTGGTGGGTCTGTACGTGCACCGAACCCGGCCGTTTGCGCACCGAGTCCGGGAAGTTGACGTTGTTGATCAGCCACTTCGCCCGGGCCAGCACCCGGTGGTACGCGGGAGTGCCGGCCACCACGTACTCGACGCCCTCGGGCAACGTGTGCACCCGGTCCCGGCGGACGATCCACACACCTCGGATCTCCGGCACCAGTTGCCGGGCCGCCTCGTAGATCGCCGCCGGGTTGCAGGCGTAACCGCGATACCAGTAGGCCGCATAGACGGCGAGGTTCTCGTCCAACGGGCGACGCGCTTCGGCACGGTGGTAGCCGTACAGCGCGACGTCCCGAGCCGCCCGTACGGTGGCCCGGGCCGGCGGCACCACCCGGCGCCTGACCCGCCCGGCGGCCCGGCGGGCCTTCTCCCCCGTCCGGCTGGTGGCGCGCAACGCCGAGTACGTCCGCCACTGCCCGGCCGCCACCAGCCGGTGTTTGAGCCCTTCCACCCCGGGGGGAATCCGGTGGCCGCCCGGCGGCCGGAAACGGGCGTGGTCGATCGTCACCCGGGCGAAGAAGGTCGGCCGCAGTTCCGCCGGGACCCGGTTCTCGTTGCCGAGCACCGTCAGGTAGTGCCACATCATCCGCTCGAACAGCGCCGCCCGCAGTTGCCCGGCGTCGAACCGGTCGGCCTCCCGGAACACCCGGTGCCACTGCTCGAAGACCTCGAAGTGCCGCTCACCCTGGGTCTTGGTGATCGCCCCCGCCCGCCGCTGCCGGTAGTTCACGCAGACCGTGTCGAGCACGCCGATCCGGTCGGCGGCCAGCAGCACCGGATAGCTGAACGAGACGTCCTCGTACCAGCCGGGGGCGAAGCGCAGCCCGATCTCGGCCAGGAACTGCCGCCGGACCAGCCGGTTCCAGGCGGTGTGCAGCAGTTCCAGGGTCTCCGGTCGGTCCCGCAGCCGGAAGGTGATCGGCCCGGTCGGCTCCGGGAACACCTCGGCCATCGCGCTGCGGGTGACCGTGCCGTCCCAGTGCGTGCGGACGTGGTCGACCAGCAGCACGTCGGGCCGGGTGGTGTGCAGCCGCTCGGCCACCTCGACCAGGCAGTCGGGCACCAGCCAGTCGTCTCCGTCGACGAACCAGACGTACTCGCCGACGGCCCGGTCCAACCCGGCGTTGCGGGCCGGTCCGAGCCCGAGGTTGCGGTCCAGCCGGACGGCGCGTACCCGGTCGTCGCGGGCCGCGTACTCGTCGAGGATGTCGCCGCTGGCGTCGGGCGAGCAGTCGTCGACCCCGATCACCTCGATGTCGGTGACCGGCTGGGCGAGGATCGAGTCCAGGCACTCCCGCAGGTAGCCCTGGACGCGGTAGGCCGGGACGACGAAGCTGATGAGCGTCATCGTCCCGGCCTCCGTCAGATTGTCGTGCTCCTCCCGGCACCCGCCGGCACCCGCGCCGGTCGGACGAACCAGGCCAGCACCACACTTGCCACGAAAAGCACCAACAGGTAGATACCGAGTGTAGCCAGACCAATACTCGCAATTCCGGCTATCGCCGCCACCGCCAGCAGCACCGACCGCCCCTCCCAGCCGAGGGTCGCCGGGTGCAGCGGCGGTGCCGGTTGCCGCTTCTCCAGCCGGGCCACCAGGTCGTAGTGGTGCAGGGTAAGCACGAAGACGTACCCGAAGATCAGCCAGGCGGGCGCCTGACCGATCACCCCGACGGCGATGGCGAACAGGTACTCACCGGCCCGTAGCGCCGCCGGCACCAGCCAGTCCAGCGGCCCGTTGTGCGCCGCACCGGCACCGCCGGCCGCGAGCAGCAACCCCACCAACGCGAGCAGCACGGTCCATCTCGGGTACGCCTCGCCGTAGCCCCAGGTGGCCAGCAGCACGAGAATCGTCGGCAACACGGCCAGCAGCGCCAGCACCAACGGTCCCGGCCGGCGGGCCACCGGGAACCGGGCGGCTAGCGGGCCGTCGTCGCGGTGCAGGGTGGCGTCGAGCGTGTCCAGCACCGGCACCCACATCCACCGGGCCCGCAGCGTACGCAGCGCCCCGGTGTACGCGAACGCCAGCACACCCCAGGTCAGTACCGCCAGCAGCGCGATCCGCTGGTTGAACAGTGCCGCGGCCAGCGCGATCAGCGCCCACCGTTCCCCGATCGGGAAGACCACCGTGCGCTTGAGCCAGTACGACAGCGAACCGGTGTCGGCCTGCACCTTGGTGGACGCGGCGTTGAGCCGGTCACCGATGCCGCCACCGCCGGTGCCGACCGCCTTCGGCCGGCGGGCCGCCTCGTCGTGCAGCACGCCGTACCACGCGTCGGTCATGTGTCGTACGGTCTGCAACGTCATCGCGGCGATCGCCAGAGCCCACCCGTACCGGACCCCGGCCGCCGTGGCGCCCCAGCCGAGGCCGGCGTAGACCACGTACTCCTTGGCCCGGTCGGCCATGGTGTCCAGCCAGCCGCCCCAGGCGCTGAAGTTGCGGGTGTAGCGGGCCAACTGGCCGTCCACGCAGTCCAGCACGAACCCGAGATAGAGCAGCACCCCGCCGGTGACCAGGGCGAGCCGGCCACCGCTGGCGAACAACGCAGCCGCGGCCACCGCGAACGCCACCGACAGCATCGTCACCCCGGTCGGGCTCAACCCCAACCGGGCCGCCGCCTTGGTGACGTACGGGGACCAGGTGCTGACGAAGTACGTGGTGAAGAAGTCGTCCTTCTCCTTGACCGACAGCCGCAACTCGGCCCGGTCCTCGTCCACCTCGGCAACCTCGGCCCGCGCCCCGGACAGCCCGCTCTCGTCGTCGACCCGGTGCGCCACAAGCAGGCGTACCCGCTGGGCGAAGACCAGCACACCCTGAGCCGTGAGCCCGGTGAAGACCTGGTCCACGGCGGGCCCCGGCGGCTCGACGCGCGGACCGCCACCGTCCCCGTGCCCGGCGGCCACGTCGGCCAGCCGGCCGGTGGCGGCGGCCCGGGCCGCGGCCACCAGCGCGGGCAGGTCGTCCCGGCCGACCCGCACCGCGCCACCGAAGATGCCGGTGGCTTCGCCGTCGAGCCGGTGCGCCGGCCCCGCGTCGACCACCTGGCCGCGCTCCTCGCGGACCGTCGTGCGGCCACCGGCGGGCGGGTCGGTGAGCACCAACGCCACCGTCGGCCCGACCGGGCTGGTCACCAGATGCCGCAGTACGGCGGTGTGCGCGACCAGGTCGGCACCGCTGACCACCACCGGGCCCGTCGACCCGCCAGCCAGGTCGGCCAACTCGTCAAGGTCGGCCGCGAACCGCACGTCGGTGACGCCGGCCGCCCGCCACTGCGCGGCAAGCCGGTCGACAAGCGCCGTACCATCGCCCGCCGGCAGGCTCGCGGCCGGCGAGCCGGCAGCGAGCACGATCGCGAGCGTCACCGGGGAACCGCGTCGTGGTACGCGGCCAGCGCCTCGGCGATCGTGCCGTCCACGCTCAGCCGGCCCGCGTCGAGGAAGAGTCCTCGACGGCAGAACCGGGTCAGGTCCTTTTCGTTGTGTGACACCAGCACCAGAGTGCGCCCCTCCCCGAGCAGACGATCGATTGTCGTGTAGCACTTCGCGCGGAACTCGGCGTCCCCGACCGCCGTCACCTCGTCCATCAGCAGGATCGGGTGCGGCAGGTGGGAGATGATGGCGAAACCCAGCCGGACCTTCATTCCGGACGAGTAGTGCCGCACCGACGTGTCGATGGCCCGTTCCACCTGCTCACCGGCGAACGAGACGATCTCGTCGAAGTGCCGTTTCAGGTAGCCCGACGACAGCCCGTGCAGCCCGCCCACCAGGTACAGGTTCTCCCGCCCGGTGAGGTCGTTGGAGAAGCCGGCGGAGAGTTCCAGCAGCGGCGCGACGTCGCCGGAAACCCTGATCCGCCCCTCGTCGGGAATCAGCACCCCGGCGATCAGCCGCAGCAGGGTGCTCTTGCCGGTGCCGTTGCGGCCGATCACGCCGACGGTCTCGCCGGGCGCGATCGAGAAGGTCAGGTCGCGTAGCGGCCAGAACTGGCCGTCGCTCGCGCTGCGCCGACCCCGGTGGATGAGCAGCTCCCGCAGCCGCAGCTGCCGCCGACGGTTGCGGACGAACCGGATGCCGAGACCCTCCGCCTCGATGATCGATTCGCCCATCAGAGTTCCTTGAGCACGGCGGGTTCGAGCCGACGGAACGACCACCAGCCGGCGACGAGCAGCAGCAGACTGATACCCACGGTGGTGGCCAGCATCCGGGCTGACGGGAACTCGTCCGGGTACCACACCGAGTGGTGCAGTTGGAAGATGCCGACCAGCGGGTTGAGCTCGTAGCCCAGCTTGAGCCAGCCCGGCAGGCCGGAGCCCTGGACCAGGCTCAGCGGATAGATGATCGGGCTGGCGTAGAACAGCACCCGGATGACCAGCCGCATGAACCGCTCCACGTCGCGCATCAGCACGTTCCACGCGGACAGCAGCAACGCCACCCCGATCAGCAGGGTGGCCTGCACCAGCACCGCCAACGGCAGGGCCAGCAGCGACCAACCCGGATGGATCTTGCCGTCGGCGGCGTACCAGATCGCGATGCCGGCCAGAATCGGCAGGCCGGCGGCGTACTCGGCGAACCGACCGACCACCCGGCCGATCGGAAACACCTGCCGGGGCACGTTCATCGTGGTGATCAGCCGGGACTGGCCGGTCAACGCGTTGGTCGCCTCGCTCAACGCCGAGCTGGTCCACATCCAGGCGAAGATCCCGGTGATCAAAAACAGCGGGTACGACCCGGCGGCCTCGCCCAGGTGTCGGTTGGTGTCCCGGGAGTACAGCACGCCGAAGACGAACCAGTAGATCGCGCCCATCCCCAGCGGCTCGATCAACGACCAGAAGTAGCCAAGCACCGACTGCTGGTACTTGACCGCGAGATCACGCCGGACCAGGATGCGCAGCGAGTTGCGGTGCGACCACAACGCCCCCACGCCAGAGGTCACCGTCGTTCTCCCGCCTACTGAACGGACGACAGGTTAGCAGTCGATGAACTTCGTCCGTTCAGCACTCGATCACGTTTACCGCGAGACCGCCGCGCGCCGTCTCCTTGTACTTGACCTTCATGTCGGCGCCGGTCTCCCGCATGGTCTTGATGACCTTGTCGAGCGATACGGCGTGCACCCCGTCACCGCGCAGGGCCAGCCGGGCAGCGGTGATCGCCTTGATGCTAGCCACCGCATTACGTTCGATGCACGGTATCTGCACCAGGCCGCCCACCGGGTCGCAGGTCAACCCGAGATTGTGTTCCATGCCGATCTCCGCGGCGTTCTCCACCTGCGCCGGCGTACCACCCAACGCCTCGGCCAACCCGGCGGCAGCCATCGAGCAGGCCGAGCCGACCTCGCCCTGGCAGCCCACCTCCGCGCCGGAGATCGAGGCATTCTCCTTGAACAACACCCCGATCGCGCCGGCCGCGAGCAGGAACCGCACCACCCCGTCCGTGCTGGCCCCCGGCACGAACCGCGTGTAGTAGTGCAGCACCGCCGGAATGATCCCCGCCGCACCATTGGTCGGCGCGGTCACCACCCGCCCACCAGCCGCGTTCTCCTCGTTGACCGCCAAGGCGAACAGCGTCACCCAGTCCATCACGTACAGCGGATCGACTGCCCGCCCCGCCCGCGCGGCGGCGTCTGCTTCCAGGCTGCGGCGTAGTTCGGCGGCGCGGCGGCGGACCTTCAACCCGCCCGGCAGCGTGCCGTCGCGAGTGCAGCCACGCTCGACGCATTCCTGCATCACCCGCCAGATGTCCAACAGCCCGGCCCGCACATCCGCCTCGGACCGCCAGGACAACTCGTTGGCGAGCATCACCTCGCTGATGGACAGCCCGGTCGAGGCGGTCACGTCGAGCAGTTGCGCCCCGGTGCCGAAGGGATGACGGACCTCGGTGCTGTCCGGCTTGATCCGGTCGGCACCCGCCGCCGCCTCGTCGACGACGAACCCACCACCAACCGAATAGTAGGTGCGCGTCCTGACCTCTGTTCCGCTCCCGTCGTACGCCGAAAAGATCATTCCGTTCGGGTGATACGGCAGTGACCGGCGACGATGCAGCAGAAGATCCCGATCCGGGTCGAAGTCGATCTCGTGCGTGCCGAGCAGCGCCAGCCGCCGCTGCGCCCGAATCTCCGTCACCCGAGTGTCGACGGTGTCGGTGTCCACCGTCTCGGGCACCTCACCGGCCAGGCCGAGCAGGACCGCCCGGTCGCTGCCGTGGCCGTGCCCGGTGACGCCGAGCGACCCGAACAGCTCGGCCCGTACCCGACTCACCTCGCTGAGCCGACCATCGCCCTTGAGCCCGTGAACGAACGTACGCGCCGCCCGCATCGGCCCCACCGTGTGCGAGCTGGACGGCCCGATGCCCACACTGAACAGGTCGAACACACTGATCATGCCTACACCTCTCGCCCTGCGCCGGGATCACCGGTCAACAGACGATGAAGATCGTCACCGCCCTCGTCCCCAAGGCCGGCCGCCAGCGCCCCGATACGGACGCCCAACCCACCGACCCTAACCCCCACCCACCCAGCCTCCCTCCCTCCCCTCACCCTCACACCCCACACGCAGCGGGCGGACCACAGGCGGGGACCTTCCCCGTCGATCTTGCACTTCTGGTCGCCGATTACACCCGCTACACCCCTTATGCCCCGACCAAAACTCCATGATCGACGAGCAGGGGTGGGGAGCGCGGGGTGCGGGGAGAGGCGTGCTGGGAGGGGGGCGCGGGTAGGGGTGGGGATAGAGAGGAGGGCGCGGGTATGTACCTACGGGTGGGCTGGGGAAGGTTCGTTCTGGGGACGGAGGGCGGGGGCCGGTCCTGGCCCTAGCGTTGATGCCAAGAGCGGCGGATCGCCGCAGAGGGGAACTACCACGATGAGTCGCAAGCTTGTTCGGCCCCGGCAGGGGCGCATGTTCGCCGGTGTCTGCGCCGGCCTGGCCCAGCGTTTCGGCATGTCGGCCGGGATGGTCAGGCTGCTGTTCCTGCTGTCGCTGCTGCTGCCCGGCACCCAGGTGATCATCTACCTGGCACTGTGGATCATCATGCCCAACGAAGACCGCTACCTGGCAACCGCCCGCTGACCTCCCCCACGCCGGGCTCTCGCCCCCGAGGCGCCCACCCGCAGGGTGCCCACCCGCGAGGCACCCACCCGCAGGGCACGAACACGCGGAGCACGAACACGCGGGGCACGAACACGCGGAGCACGAACACGCGGGGCAGGAACACGCGGGGGCACGAACACGCGGGGCACGAGCAACTTCGGGGAAAGTGCCGCCAAACGGGGACCGGAGGCAACAACTTCCCCGAAGTTGCTGCCTCCGGCCGGATGAGTCGGGCGGTGGGGCAACGGGTCAGGGGGTCAGGGGGCCACGTAGGTGACGGTGACGTGCTCGAAGCCGAGGGAACCGAGCAGGCCCACCAGCATCTTGCGGGTGTTCTCCTCGGCCCGGGCAGCCAACCCGCTGTCCCGCGCCGCGGCGGTGATCCGGTCCTCGGCGAGCTGGTAGACCTGCTGCTGCCGGTTCGGGTCACCGCCGATCAGGTCACCGACCCGGTTGAGCAGGCCCCGCTCCTCCGCGAAGACGTAGCTCTTGTCCAGGTCGAGGTTGGTCTTGGCGAGTTGCGGCGCGGGCAGCTTGATCTCGACGGACTTGCCGTCGGCCGACTGCACGATCGCCCCCTCGGTGAGGGTGCCGAAGTCGACGTACGCCTCGACGCTGCCCGCTCCGACGAAGAGCGTGCGCTGGTTGAGCAGCCAGTCCGGCACGTTTCGGCGGTCGTTCTGAAGGTCGACGACGACCTGGAAGTTGCCCTCGGCGGCCACGTAACGGCTGAGATCCTGCATCGACTCCAGCAGCGCCGGCTGACTGCGGTCAGTCTGCTCCTTGCTGAAGGGATTGCGGAACTCGGGCAGGATCCCGGTGGTCTGCACGCCGAGCAGCACCACCACGGCGAGCGCCGCCGCGCCGAGCACCCAGAGCAGTGCCCGTGCGGCACCGCCGCTCGACGGCGGCGGGGGCGGAACATCGGACCGGTCGTCCGGGTGCAGGTCAGAGTCGGGGAACCTGCTGGTGGGCTCGTTGATGTCGCCGTCGCGTGCCATCGCCCTCACCGTCCTTGTCAGACGCGTTGTCTGTGATGACGGTAAGCCCCCCGTACGACAGCCGCTCGCCGAGTCACCCGATCGCGTGTCTGCGCAGGTCAGGCCGCATGAATGTCAGCTGCCCGACGCTGGGAGACCGACGGGTCACTCCACCGCTTCGGCCAGCACGAACACCCGGGCGTGGATCTGGTTGCGCTGTTGCAGCGCGGCGCGCAGCGCGCGGTGCAGGCCGTCCTCCAGGTAGAGACCACCGTTCCACTGCACCACGTGCGGGAACAGGTCACCGTAGAAGGTCGAGTCCTCGGCGAGGAGCTTGTCCAGCGCCAACTCGCGCTTGGTGGTGATGAGCTGGTCGAGACGCAGTGGGCGAGGTGGGATCTCGGCCCATTGCTTGAGTGTCAGGTTGTGTTCCGGGTAGGGACGCCCGTCCCGGACCGCTCTGAAGATCACGACGGCACGCTCCCCTCCCCCTGCCCGGGTCGTACCACGACGCCGACGCGGGTCGCGGCACGGTGCCGCGACCCGCGGCGCCGATGTCGGTGCCAGCGTAGCGGCCCCCCGCACTTCACGTTCTGCTCCCTGGTGCCAGTTTCGCTACCGGTAGTCCGGTTCCCAACAGGACGAAACCACCCGTACGGGTCAGCTCCACCGTCCGCGGCGGACCACTTCGTCCACCGGACGACGACCTCGACGCAGTGAGGGTGACCGATGGTCGGGTGCGCGATAACCGACAGTGACAGCCCCGATCGGGTGGTACTCCTCCGGCACACCGAACGCCTCCCGGTAGGGCTCCAGCCGCTGCGGCGGAATCCCGAAGAAGCAGGAACCCAGTCCCTCGTCGACCGCCGTCAGCATCATCAGCAGAGCGGCGAACCCGGTGTCGATGTACCAGTAGGGCACCGGCCAGCGGTCCGTCGAGCGGTCCGCCCAGCCCTTGTCCGCTTCCGCGTACCGATCGAGGTAGACCGAGCGGTTGGCGTGCGGCACCACGATCAGCGGAGCGCGGCGCATCCCGGCCAGCCAGCGGCCCGTACCGCCGTCCTCCGGGGTGGTGGCCGCCCAGAACCGCTCGCGGTCCGCCGGCTCCTCCAGCACCAGGAATCCCCAGCCCTGGGAGAACCCGGCGGACGGGGCCCGCACGGCGTGGTCCAGCAACCGGTCCACGACTTCCGGCGGGACCGGGCGGTCCGGGTCGTAGTTACGCACCATCCGGCGTCGCCGGACTACGTCCGCGAACTCCACCTGTCTCTCCTCGATGCTGGGCCGGGCCGACCGACGTCGGGACGGCCGGTCGACGTCGGGACGGCCGGTCGACGTCCGTTCAGACTCCGGGCCGGATTCCCCAGGCACCCCGCCAGGTCTCGCCGGGTGCCAGGACGATCAGGTCCCGACCGGACCGGAACGCGTCCGGCGGGCAGGTCATCGGCTCCACCGCCACCGACCGCCGGAACCGCTCACCGGTCAGTGTGTCGCCCGTGTAGACCTGCCACCAGCCGAACTGGGCGTCCGCCCAGATGCTCAGCCCGCTGGACCCGTCCGGGCCGCGCAGCGTCACCGCCGAACCGTCGTCGTCCCGGGTCACCTCACCGAAGGCGTGGTCCAGCACCGCGTCGCCGATGCGCCGCGGCTCGGTGTAGTCGTACTCGGTGCCGGCCACCGGGGTAACGCCGACCGGCAGCAACCGCCCGTCCACAAGCATCCGGGTCCGCCCGGGCACCTGCAACGCGATCTCCTCCACCGGCACCCCGGGCAGGCGCAGGTACGGATGCACCGAGAAGCCGAACGGCACCGGCTCGACACCGATGTTGGTCACCTCGTGCTCACCGCGCAGCCCTTCGGTCCCGACGCTCCAGCGGGTACGCAGTCGCAGCGGCCACGGGTATCCCGGCTGTGGCGGCAGGTCGAAGCCGATCGTGACCTCGTCCGGCCGTTGCTCGATCAGGTGCCAGGACGACCAGTTGACCAGGCCGTGGATGGCGGTGTTCCGCTCCGGCTCGGTGATGTTGAGCTGCAACGACTGCCCGTCGAAGGTGTAGGCCCCGTCCCGGATCCGGTTGGGCCAGGGCGCGAGCACCTGACCTGCCGAACCGGGGCAGATCTCGTCGGTGGCGTACCCGTCGACGTGCTCGACGCCGTCCTGGCGGTAGGTGCGCAGCCCGCCACCCACCTCGACGATGACCGCCTCGTGACCGGCGGCGGCAATGGTCCACTGTGCCCCGGAGAGGGGACGCGGCTCAGGGCTATCCATGTCGCCAGACCCTAGCTCCCAGGTGGGCTCTGCGCTCACTACGGTCGGCGGTCACCGGTCTGGACCGATGCCCGGTAGCGGGTCAGCGCGGGGAACGCCACGGCGAGCAACACCGCCAGCACCGCCGCCGCCAGACCACCGCCCACCCAGGCCACACCGCTGCCGAAACCGGCCGCCATGGCGCCCGCCCGCAGGTCACCCAGGCGCGGCCCGCCGGCCACCACGACGGTGTTGACCCCTTGCAGCCGCCCACGCATCCGGTCCGGGGCGTACACGATCAGCATCGACTGCCGTACCACCGAACTGACCAGGTCGGCTGCGCCGGCCAGCACCAGCAGCGCGACGACCAGCCAGAGCTGGCGGGCCAGCCCGGCCAACGCCACCGCGACGCCCCAGCCGACGACCGCCAGCACCAGCACCAGCCCCTGCCGGCGGACCCGACCGATCCAGCCGGAGAACAGGCCGGCGAGCAGCGACCCGATGGCGATCGAGCTGTACAGCCAGCCCACCGCCGCGCCGCCACCGAACCGCTCGGTCGCCACCTCGGGAAAGAGCGCCCGGGGAAAGGCGAACACCATCGCGATCAGGTCGATCGCGAAGGAGAGCAGCAGCACCGGCGCGCCGGCCAGGTAGCGGACGCCGTCGGCGATGCTGCGCAGCCCGGCCTGCCGGGGAGCACCGTCCGGGTCCGGCTCGGGCGGCATCGCGGGCAGTCGCAGCGCCGCCCAGACCAGCGCGACGAGCAGGGTGGCGTCCAGGCCGTACGCGACGGGCAGCGCGATCCCTAGCTCGAAGACGGCG
Source organism: Verrucosispora sp. ts21 (assembly GCF_002879555.1). Classification (NCBI taxonomy): domain Bacteria; kingdom Bacillati; phylum Actinomycetota; class Actinomycetes; order Micromonosporales; family Micromonosporaceae; genus Micromonospora; species Verrucosispora sp. ts21. The sequence goes on from NZ_PNOZ01000085.1 coordinate 19,162, forward strand.
AGGATCAGACCCGCGGCCAGCGGGCCGAGCACCGAGGTGGCCATCGCCGTGGTGAAGTTCAGCGTGGTGGCGGCGGGCACCAGTTCGACAGGTACCAGCCGGCCGACCAGCGCGGCGCGGGCCGGACTGGCGATCGCGAACGACACCGAACTCAACGCCACAAGCGCCAGCAGCAGCATCGGACTGCCGACACCCAGCAGGGCCTGCACCAACAACCCCAGGACGGACACCCAGAGCAGCACCGAGCCGCCCAGCAGCACCCGACGCCGGTCGAGGGCGTCGGCCACCGCGCCGCCCCACAACCCGAAGACCAGCAACGGTACGAAGGCAGCCACGCCCAGCAGCCCGACCCAGAGCGAGTCCTCGGTCAGCGCGTACATCTCCACCGGTACGGCGACCGCGGTGAACTGGAACCCGAACATCGCGATGGCGTTACCGACCCACAGTCGCCGGTAAGCCGGCACCCGCAGTGGGCGCAGGTCGATCGCCCAGCGGCGCTGCTCACGCGGCCGGGAGGTGTCTTTCGAGGTCACGGGGCCAGCCGCTCCACGACCCAGCCGGTGTCGGTACGACGGAACCGAAGCCGGTCGTGCAGCCGGCTGGCCCGCCCCTGCCAGAACTCCACCGAGTCGGGGCGTACCCGCAGGCCACCCCAGTGCTCCGGGGCGGGGATCGGCTCCACCTCGGCGAAGCGCTGCGCCGCCGCCCGGTAGGAGTCGTCGAGCGCGGCCCGGTCCGGCAGCACCGACGACTGGGTGCTGGCCCACGCGCCGAGCTGCGAGCCACGCGGCCGGCTGGCGAAGTACTCCTCGGTCGTGGCCCGGTCGATCCGCTCCACCGACCCGGTCACGATCACCTGCCGTTGTATCGGAAACCAGGGAAACACCAGGCTGGCGTACGCGTTGACAGCCACCTCGGCGCCCTTGCGGGACCGGTAGTTGGTGAAGAAGACGAAGCCCTGGTGGTCGTACCCCTTCAGCAGCACGGTGCGGGCGCTCGGCCGACCGGCGGCGTCGGCGGTGCCCACCACCATGGCGTTCGGCTCCGGCAGCTCGGCGGCCACCGCCTCGGCGAACCAGCGATCGAACTGGGTGCACCAGTCGCCGGCCAGGTCGGCTTCGACCAGCCCGGAGCCGGCCGTGTACTCGTGGCGCATGCCCGATGGCGGTGGTGTGTCCCCCGTCACGTGTCCTCCCCTGTCCTTCCGGCGGATCCGCCCCCGACCAGCCCGTACGGTCAAGTCTCGCCGAACCGATGACGGGCGGCTCATCCGGGGATGTCGCGTGCAGCACATCGACAGTGGGTCGCACACCCGGTTACCAGCAGGCAAGATGTCACGAACACATCCGGAGAGGGTCGCCGAAGGCGCTCACCCGGCCGGGGCCGGGTATCGAGCCCAGGGCGGGCGCACCGACCACACACCAGGAGTAGTGAGATGGCCGATTTCAAACCCGGACTCGAAGGCGTCGTAGCGTTCGAAACCGAGATCGCCGAACCCGACCGTGAGGGCGGTGCGCTGCGCTATCGCGGGGTCGACATCGAGGATCTGATCGGCCAGGTCTCCTTCGGCAACGTCTGGGCCCTGCTTGTCGACGGCCGGTTCGGGCCCGGCCTGCCGCCGGCCGAGCCGTTCCCGGTGCCGGTGCACTCCGGCGACATCCGGGTCGACGTGCAGTCCGCCGTGGCGATGCTCGCCCCGTACTGGGGTCTGCAGCAGATGCTCGACATCTCCGACGAGCAGGCCCGCGAGGATCTCGCCCGGGTCTCGGTCACCGCGCTGTCCTTCGTCGCCCAGTCCGCCCGGGGTCTCGGCCTGCCGGCGGTGCCGCAGAAGGAGATCGACAAGGCTTCGACGGTGGTCGAGCGCTTCATGAAGCGGTGGCGTGGCGAGCCCGACCCCCGGCACGTCAAGGCCGTCGACGCGTACTTCATCTCGGCCGCCGAGCACGGCCTGAACGCCTCCACCTTCACCGCCCGGATCGTCGCCTCCACCGGCGCGGACGCCGCCGCCTGCATCTCCTCGGGCATCGGCGCGCTCTCCGGCCCGCTGCACGGCGGCGCGCCCTCGCGGGTGCTCAGCATGCTGGAGGCGGTCGAGCGCAGCGGTGACGCCGAGAGCTACGTCAAGGGCGTCCTCGACCGGGGCGAGCGGCTGATGGGCTTCGGCCACCGGGTGTACCGGGCCGAGGACCCGCGCGCCCGAGTGCTGCGCCGCACCGCCAAGGAGTTGGGTGCCCCCCGGTTCGAGGTTGCCGAGGCGCTGGAGAAGGCGGCGCTCACCGAGTTGCAGGCCCGCCGACCGGACCGGGTGCTCGCCACGAACGTCGAGTTCTGGTCCGCGGTCGTCCTCGACTTCGCCGAGGTACCGGCGCACATGTTCACCTCCATGTTCACCTGCGCCCGGATGGGCGGTTGGAGCGCGCACATCCTGGAGCAGAAGAAGCTCCAGCGTCTGGTCCGGCCCTCCGCCCGCTACGTCGGGCCGGGCCCGCGCAAGCCGCACGAGGTCGACGGCTGGGACGCCGTCCCCCACGGCGTCTGAGGTGTAAGGAAGGGCCCCTTCTTAACGTTTCCGGTAGAGGAGGGGCCCCCTCTTAACACCCCGTTCCCGGCTTGTGGCGCCGCAGCGGCCAGCCGGGTCGTGGGCGCGCGGATCGTCGACGTACGCCCGTGGCCGACACCGATGTGGGCCAGGCCACGGGCTGTGGCGGACGACTCACGGTTCGGGGTGAGACGAGCGCCCGGAGGGGTACCAGCGGGTGCGAGGATGAAGGCGGCAGTGCCGCCGGAGGGTGCGATCACGCACCCACACGCGCACGCCGATCGGTCCACTCCCACCTGCTCAACCGGGCCCCGACCCATGCGGAAGGATCTTGAAAACCGTGGCTGACGCTCCGACCATCCGGATTCCCGACGAGATCAAGCCCGCCGACGGCCGATTCGGCTGCGGGCCGTCCAAGGTCCGTCCGGCGGCGGTCTCCGCGCTCGCCGAGGTGGCCACCAGCTACCTGGGCACCTCGCACCGGCAGAAGACCGTCCGCGACCAGGTGGCCCGGCTGCGCTCCGGCATCGCCGAGTTCTTCTCCCTGCCCGAGGGCTACGAGGTGATCATCGGCAACGGGGGCACCACCGCGTTCTGGGAGGTGGCGACCTTCGGCCTGATCCGCGACCGGGCACAGTTCGCCAACTTCGGCGAGTTCGGCGCGAAGTTCGCCAAGGCCGTCAAGGACGCCCCGTTCCTCGGTGAGCCCACGATCCGCAAGTCGGACGCGGGCAGCGCGCCGACCCTGGTCGCCGAGGCCGGCGTGGACGTGTACGCCACCCCGCACAACGAGACCTCGACCGGTGTCGCGGTGCCGATCAACCGGGTGGCCGGTGCCGACCCGGACTCGCTGCTGCTTGTCGACGCCACCTCCGGCGCCGGCGGCCTGGAGGTCAACGTCGGCGAGACCGACGTCTACTACTTCGCGCCGCAGAAGTGCTTCGGCTCCGACGGTGGCCTGTGGCTGGCCCTGATGTCGCCGGCCGCGCTGGAGCGGGCCGCCGAGGTCAAGGCCTCCGGCCGGTACATCCCCGCCTTCCTGGACCTGGTCACCGCGATCGACAACTCGCGGCTGGAGCAGACCTACAACACCCCGGCGCTGGCCACCATCTTCCTGGCCGCCGAGCAGACCGACTGGATGAACTCCCAGGGTGGGCTGGCCTGGGCGGCCAAGCGCACGGCCGAGAGCGCCGGCATCGTGTACGGCTGGGCCGAGCGCTCCGCCGTCGCCACCCCGTTCGTCGCCGACCCGGCGCTGCGCTCCAACGTGGTCGCCACCATCGACTTCGCCGACGGGGTGGACGCCACCGCGATCGCCAAGGCGCTGCGTGCCAACGGCATCGTGGACACCGAGCCGTACCGCAAGCTGGGCCGCAACCAGCTGCGCATCGCGCTCTTCCCGGCCGTCGAGCCGGCCGACGTGGAGGCGCTGACCGCGTCCATCGACTACGTGGTCGAGCGGCTCTGACCCGACGTTGAGACAATGGGCCCGGTCGACCACCCCGTGTGGTCGCCGGGCCCATTACGCTGAGCGGACCGGCCGCGCTGCGGCAGTGCCGTGCGCTGTCGTACCGTTGCGGTCGGCGGTCGGCGACTGACCGGCCACACAGCTCTCACCAGCACCGAAGAAGGCTGCTCAGCACGAGTTGCCCGGGCGTGGCGTCTCCCACCAGGACCCGGATGGGCGTACCGTGGTCCTCAACGCCCCGGGTGGCCGGCTCGTGGCGTACGGCCAGCGAAGCGGGACGGAGGCAACGCGATGCGCCCAGTACGCTTCGTCGCCCTCTCCGAGGACGGCCAGGCCCTGGTGCTCGCCGACGAGGTCGGGCGCCTGCTCGCCCTGCCCATCGACGAGCGCGTCGCCGGAGTGCTGCACGCCGAGCCGGGTGCACCGACGCTCGCGGTGGCACCGACCACCGCCGACCCGGTGCCGTCGCTGTCCCCTCGGGACATTCAGGCCCGGATCCGTTCCGGCGAGTCCGCTGAGGACGTCGCCCGCATCGCGGGCGTTCCGGTCGACCGGGTGCTCCGTTACGCCGGCCCCGTGCTTCAGGAGCGGGCGATGCTCGCCCAGCACGCTCGGCGTACCCGACTCAAGGGTGCCGAGAAGCCGACCCCGCTGGCCGAGGTGGTCAACGGACGGCTCGCCCAGCACGGCATCGACACCGAGAAGATCTCCTGGGACGCGTGGCGTCGCGACGACGGCACCTGGCGGATCGTCGCCACCTGGCCGTCCGGCAAGGCCACCGCGCAGGCGGTCTGGAATCTGGACAAGACCCGTCAGTCGGTGACGCCGCACGACGACATGGCGCAGTACCTCTGCGCCGAACGCCCCACGCCGATCCTCGGCCAGGAGCCGGCGCCGGAGCGGGGTGGCCACGCGCTGCCCGGTCCTTCGCGCGGCGAGCCGAGTCGGGGTGGCCACGGGCTGCCGACGCCGGCCGAGTCGGGCCGTACCGGCCGTGACCCGATCCGGGCCGGCCGGGACGCCCTGCTCGCCTCGCTCGATCGGCCGCTCGGCTCGACGTCGGGTCGCGGTCTCGAGCCGCGTACCCCGGCCGCACTTGCCGGACCGCCGGATTCGCCCCGGCAGCGGGCGGTCTCCGGTGGCGCTGCGGCGTTGCTCGGCGGTGGTCAGGGCTCGGCCTTCGACGACGACGCGGACGCGCCGAAGGAGGTGCCGGCCGTGCCGTCGCTGGCGGTGCTGCGCCCTCGCCGCACCAACACGCCGGCCGCAGCCGCAGCCGACTCCACCGAGCCCGGCAGCAAGCCCCGCAAGCGCCTGCCCAGCTGGGACGACGTCCTCTTCGGCACCGGCCCCGCCGCCCGCGAATCCTCCTAACCCCCCCGGGCCCTTCCCGCCACACCCCACCCTGC
>NZ_PNOZ01000086.1:0-24265 GCF_002879555.1 Verrucosispora sp. ts21
GCGTGGGTGGGGGTGGGGGTTAGCGGGTGGTGCGGGTGGCTAGTAGGCGGCGGGGGTTGAAGCGTAGGAGTCGGGATCGGAGTTGTCCGCCGGAGGTGACCAGGCGGGCGGAGGTGTCCGCGATGGCGGTACGCCAGCGGCCCAGCACCGAGGGCGGCAACGTGGTCGCCAGCAGCCGGGTTCGGCGGTCGGCCTGTCCGGCGAGGGCGCTGCGCACCGTGCGCAGTGCGGCCGGCAGGGGCTCGCCGGTCAACGGGTCGCGCGCGTAGCGGGCCCGCTCCTCGGCCCGTCCGAGCAGGCGTACGGCCGTACCGGCGTCGGTGTCGGTGCCGACCGACTCCCGGGCCAGCCGGTCGGCGGTCGCCCGGGGGGTCTCCGTCGGGTCCACCCGGACCCGGTAGTCGACAAGCGTGTCGATCAGCTCGTCCCAGGCGGCGTGTGCGTCGGCGCGGGCCCGGTCCGGGTCGGTGCTGACCGTCACCCGTGGTTGACCAGTGGTGGTCGAGTTCGCGGTCGACGGGTCGAGTGTCCGGGCGACCGGGGCGAGTCGACCGCGTCGCCGCCGCAGGGCGAGTCGGCGCAGCGCCGGCACGGCGAGCAGGGCGAGCAGCGCCAGCAGGCCGGCGACGGTCAGCCAGGGCCAGGTCGACGTACGGCTGGCCGGGGTGTTCGGGCCGGCGCCCGCGCCGGTGTCGACACCTTCCTCGAACTGGTTGGGACCGCGATCGGGTGTCTCCGTGGTGTCGGTGTCGTCGGGCGTGTCCGACGTGTCGGTCTGCGGCGTCGTCTCCTCCGGGGCGTCGACGTCCGGCGCCCAGGCGGAGCGGGTCGAGCCGGGCACCCCGTAGGTCGGGGTGGCGTCGAACGGCACCCAGCCGATCTGGTCGAAGTAGACCTCGGTCCAGGCGTGCAGGTTCCGGTTGGTCAGGGTCAGCGTGTCACCGCTGCGCCGGTTGCCGTTGGTGAAGCCGAACGCGACCCGGGCCGGGATGCCGGCGTCGCGCACCATCCAGGCCAGCGCGGCGGCGTACTGCTGGCAGTAGCCGGCCTTGTTCTCGAGGAAGTCGAGGATCTGCTGACCGCTTGTGCCTTCGGCGGTGCTCAGCTGGTAGGTGAAGCCGTTGTCCTCGGAGAAGTAGTCGTAGAGGGCGCGCACCTTGTCGTACTCGGTGCGCTTGTCCTGGGTCAGCTCCGCGACCAGGGCCCGCACCTCGGGCACGTCGGGGGTGACGGTCTGTTGCCGACGCAACGGCAGGTCGGCCGGCAGCGGCTGCGCCGAGCGCAGGGCCTGCGGGGTGTACGTCGAACGCACGTAGTCGAACGAGAACTTCTTGCCCCGGGAGTTGTCCCGGTTGGAGAAGAGCACCTGCAGGTTGGGGTCGTAGAACCAGTTGTTGCCGAGGTCGGAGAAGTTGACCGGCTCGGTGTAGAACGGCAGCAGCGGCATGTTCAGCTCGCGGGACACCTCCACGGTGGCCCGGTGCTGCGTACGCTCGACGCCGGGTCGCTGCCCGCCCGGGTCGGGCAGGTCCCCGGTGGCTCGCTGGCCGTTGGGGCCGCGGACCCGGAAGCCGTCCGCGCGCAGGTCGTCGGCGACGCCGAAGCGCAGGTAGAAGGGCTCCTCCTCGGTGGTGGTGACCTTGACCAGGTCGGTCACCTGCGACTGGTTGAGTTCACCGCTGAGCGCGGCGAACAGGTCCACCCGACCGGGGGAACCGCCCAGCCCCGGGCCGCCGAGGCCGGAACCGGCACCGGAGTTCAGCGAGTTCATCAGGCCGACGGTCATCCCCGGCACGGCCAGCGGCACCAGCACCGCCAGCGCGAGGCCCAGCACGGCCAGTCGCCGGCCCGCGGCGGCCAACGGGGAGGCCTCCCACACGTCGACGTCGCGGCCGTCACCGGTGAACCGGCGGCCGAACCGGCGGACCCGGTCCACGTTGTCGGTGACGAGCAGCCAGAGGAAACCGGCGGCGCCGATGGCGAACGGCAGCGGCGGGACGCTGTCCACGTAGACCGCCACCGGCACCGAGTAGATGGCCAACATCGGCAGTCCGGCCAGGGCCGGGCGGCGCATCCCGACGCAGAGCACGTCCACCAGCACCGCCACCGAGCCGATGCCGAGCACGGTGACGAACAGCAGCGGATCGGTGTCGGGAACCTTGACCCCGTAGGAGCGCATGTCCTCGACCGAGCCGGTGAGCAGCTCGGCGAAGTGCCCGAAGGTGCCCGGCGCGGGCAGCACGGCCAGCAACTCGGAACCGCTGGGGAACAGCCAGGTCAGGGCGAGGACGAGGCCACCCAGCATGGCCAGCACCTGGGCCCAGAGCGGGGCCCGGCCGAGCCGGGCCAGCGCCGCCGCGGCGGCCACCGCGGCCACCGCGATGACGGCCTGCACGAACCACGTCCAGCGTTCGAAGATGGCCGACAGGGGCGCGGCGGCGAGCAGCGTCGCTGCGGCGGCCACCAGGCCCAGGTTCCGGTGGGCGATCATGAGGGGGACCTTCCGTTCATCGCACGCCGCCGGCCACCGTCTCGGCCATCGCCGCACGCAGGGCGAACCCTTGTGAGCCGCGGCCGGCCTGCGGCCAGAGCGCCGGCAGTCGCGCACCGTGGTCGACGCCGATGACCCGCCAGCCGGCCTGGAGCAGGACCAGGGCGGCGGCGTCGTGTGCCTGGTCGGCCTCGGCCCGGGCGTGTGCGGGCAGATTGAGCCAGGCGGAGCTGTCCAGCAGGAAACACACGCAGGTGGCGTTGTTGGCCCGCAGACCGGCCAGCAACTCCGCCTCGGCGGTGCTCAGCGTTCCGAACAGGCCGATGACCAGGCCGCCGTCGGCGCGTTGCCGGACGTGCTGCATCAGGGTGGTGATCTCGACCCGCTGGTCCAGCCGGACCTCCGCGAGATGGTCGAGCAGCAGCCCGTCGCCGCCCTCGCCCGCGTCGACGTCCGCGCCGCCCCCGGTGACCAGCCGCAGCTTGTAGCCGGCCTGGCGCAGGTGGACGGCGATGCTTGCCGCCCCCGAGACGGCCCATTCGAAGCTGGCCGTCGGCCCGTCGCCGTGGTGGCCGTACGCCCGGGTGTCCAGCACGACGGTGGCCCGGCTCTCCCAGGGCTGCTCCTCGCGCCGCACCATCAGCTCACCCGTGCGGGCGGTCGACTTCCAGTGCACCCGGCGCAGGTCGTCGCCGCGGCGGTACTCACGGGTCGCCGCGTCGTCCTCGCCGTGCACCGCGACCGAACGGGCCCGGCTCTCCCCGCTGCCGGTGTACTCCCCGGGCAGCCGCACCGACGGCAGGGGCACCACCTGCGGGATGACCGTGAGCCGGTCGGTGCCGGGGAAGGCCCGGGTCAGTTCACACAACCCGAACGGGTCGGTCAACCGGACCACCAGCGGACCCACCTCGTACCGGCCGCGTACGTCGGCCCGCACGGTGTACGCCACCGAGCTGGCCTGGTGCGCGCCGAGGCGTTCCAGCACCACCCGGGGGCGGCTGCCCAGCGCGTACGGCAGGCGGTCCTCCAGCAGCAGGGTGCCGGTGGGCAGCCGGGACATGTTCTGCAACCGCAGCACCACCCGGGCGCTCGCGCCGACCGGTACCCGGTGCGGCTCAAGCGACCGGTGACAGGCCAGCTTGTACCGGCTCCGGCCGACGTAGAGGGCGGCCAGCAGGGGCAGGACGGCCAGCAGCACGGCCACCCGCAGCAGATCCTTCTCGCCGAGGATGACGGCGGAGATGGCTGCCGCCACCGCGGCGGCCAGGAACGAGCGGCCACGGGTGGTCAGTCCGCGTAGACCGTCACGCACGTCACGGCCTCCGCGGCTCGAAGGGGGGCCGGCCGTTGCCGGTCGGCGGCCGGTTGTCGTACGGCGAGCGCTTACGGTCGTGCGGCAGCGGCAACCGGTGCACCAGGTCGGCGATGATCGCGTCGGTGGTGCGGCGGGCGAGCTGGGCGTCGGCGGTCGGGATGAGCCGGTGTGCCAGCACGGGTACCGCGAGCACCTGCAGATCGTCCGGCAGTACGTAGTCGCGCCCGTCGAGGGCGGCCACCGCCCGCGCGGTGCGCAGCAGTTGCAGCGTGCACCGGGGGGACGCGCCGAGCCGCAGGTCGGGCGACTCGCGGGTGGCGGTGACCAGGTCGATGGCGTACTGCTTGACCGCGTCGGCGACGTGCACCTGCCGGACGTGCCCGATCAGCCGGCGTACCGTCTCGGCGTCGGAGACCGGCCGCAGCGCCGCCAGCGGATCCACCGCGCCGTGCGCGTCGAGCATGGCCAGCTCGGCGGTCGGGTCCGGGTAGCCCATCGCGATCCGGGCGGTGAAGCGGTCCCGCTGCGCCTCCGGCAGGGGGTACGTCCCCTCCATCTCGATCGGGTTCTGGGTGGCGATCACCATGAACGGCGTCTGCAGCTGGTAGGTCACGCCGTCGACGGTGACCTGGCGTTCCTCCATGCACTCCAGCAGGGCGGACTGCGTCTTCGGCGAGGCCCGGTTGATCTCGTCGCCGACGACCAGGTTGGCGAAGACGGCACCCGGCCGGAACTCGAAGTCGTGGGTCTCCTGGTTGTAGACGCTGACGCCGGTGACGTCGCTGGGCAGCAGGTCGGGGGTGAACTGGATGCGCCGTACCGAGCAGTCGATCGAGCGGGCCAGGGCCTTGGCCAACTTCGTCTTGCCGACCCCCGGCACATCCTCGATGAGCAGGTGACCTTCGGCGAGCAGGACGGCCAGGGCGAGCCGCACGGTGGCGGTCTTGCCCTCGATTACCTGTTCGATGTTGGCCACGATGGCGTCGCTCGCGGCGCGGAACTCGTCGAACGGCAACAGGCCGCCAACCTCGTCCCAGGTCTGCTGTGTCACGGGCCTCCTCCTCGTCGCCATCACGGCAGCTCTGTAGTAAGAGCACCTGGCCCCGCCGTTGGGTTCGCGACGTGCAAGCCTCGTCTGCCGCAACAATCTCACTGGCCTCTCAGGCTAACCATGTTTGTCGCCGACGCCGACCTGCGCAGCTGTTTGAGCGCTTACGCAACGTTTGTCACTCACGCAGCGCATGTCGCTGGTTCTTCTCGGGTGATGGGGGCCCGGGTGGGTGGTGCACGACGCGCTCGTACCGGTTGGCGGTACACTGCCGGACATGGCCGGAGTCTTCCTGCTTACCCAGCCGTGCTGATGCGCTGAAGGCGCGACAGCACGGCGGCCCCTCCTGCGTGAGGGGCTTTTTCGTGCCCGCCGCCGGGCCGGGGCGGGCCGCCGAGACAGATCCGAGACCAGCCAGCACTCCGACAGACTCCGCCGAGCGATGCGAGGAGAAGGCCATGAGCGAGCGGCAACGAGCGAGCGAGGCAGCCATCCCGACCAGCGACACCCCACCGTTCCGGTACACCGCGACGCTGGCCGACGACATCGAACGCCGCTGGCAGGACGTCTGGGAACGCGAGGGCACCTTCCACGCGCCGAACCCGTCCGGCCCGCTGGCCGACCCGGCCCACCCGCGCTCCGGCGCGGAGAAGCTGTACGTGCTGGACATGTTCCCGTACCCGTCCGGCGCGGGCCTGCACGTCGGGCACCCGCTGGGCTACATCGGCACCGACTGCTTCGCCCGCTACCAGCGGATGGCCGGGCGCAACGTGCTGCACGCGATGGGCTTCGACGCCTTCGGCCTGCCCGCCGAGCAGTACGCGGTGCAGACCGGCACCCACCCTCGGACCACCACCGAGGCCAACATCGAGCGGTACCGGGAGCAGCTGCGCCGGCTGGGCCTGGCCCACGACCAGCGTCGGTCGGTGGCCACCATCGACACGGACTTCTACCGCTGGACCCAGTGGATCTTCCTGCAGATCTTCAACTCCTGGTACGACCGCGACGCCGGTCGGGCCCGCCCGATCAGCGAGCTGACCGCCGAGTTCGCCGGCGGCACCCGGCGCACCCCGGACGGACGTCCGTGGGGTGAGCTGTCCGCCGCCGAGCAGCGGGCGATCATCGACGACCACCGTCTGGCGTACGTGTCGCAGGCGCCGGTGAACTGGTGCCCCGGCCTGGGCACCGTGCTGGCCAACGAGGAGGTCACCGCCGACGGGCGCTCCGAGCGGGGCAACTTCCCGGTCTTCAAGCGCAACCTGAAGCAGTGGATGATGCGGATCACCGCGTACGGCGACCGGCTGCTGGACGACCTGGACAAGCTGGACTGGCCTGAGCCGATCAAGCTGATGCAGCGCAACTGGATCGGCCGCTCCACCGGCGCCCACATCGACTTCCCGACGGCGACCGCCCCGATCCGGGTGTTCACGACCCGGCCGGACACCGTCTTCGGGGCCACCTACATGGTGCTGGCGCCCGAGCACGAGCTGGTCGACGCGCTGGTGCCGGGCGGCTGGCCGGAGGGGACCCGGGACGCGTGGACCGGCGGGCACGCCAGCCCCCGGGCCGCCGTCGAGGCGTACCGCAAGGCGGCGGCGGCCAAGACCGACGTCGAGCGGCAGGCCGACACCAAGGAGAAGACCGGCGTCTTCATCGGGGCGTACGCCACAAACCCGGTCACCGGCGGGCAGATCCCGATCTTCATCGCCGACTACGTGCTGGCCGGCTACGGCACCGGCGCGATCATGGCGGTGCCCGCCCAGGACGAGCGGGACTGGGACTTCGCCGAGGTGTTCGAGCTGCCGATCGTGCGTACCGTGGCGCCGCCGGAGGACTTCGACGGCAAGGCGTACACCGGTGACGGCCCGGCCATCAACAGCGCCGCGCCCGACCGCGGCCTGCACCTGAACGGCCTGGGGGTGGCCGACGCCAAGGCCCGGATCATCGCCTGGCTGGAGGAGACCGGCAACGGTCAGGGCGCGACCACCTACCGGCTGCGGGACTGGCTGTTCAGCCGGCAGCGCTACTGGGGCGAGCCGTTCCCGATCGTGTACGACGCCGACGGCACCGCCATCGCGCTGCCCGAGGAGATGCTGCCGGTCGAGCTGCCCGAGGTGGACGACTTCTCCCCGCGTACCTTCGACCCGGAGGATGCCGACAGCGACCCGGAGACGCCGCTGTCACGCCGCCGCGACTGGGTCGAGGTGGAGCTGGACCTGGGTGACGGCCCCAAGCGGTACACCCGCGAGACGAACGTCATGCCGCAGTGGGCCGGCTCCTGCTGGTACGAGCTGCGCTACCTGGACCCGACAAACGACGGCCGGTTCGTCGACGCCGACAACGAGCGCTACTGGATGGGCCCGCGCAGCGAGGGCGACTGCGGCGGCGTGGACCTGTACGTCGGCGGTGCCGAGCACGCCGTGCTGCACCTGCTGTACGCCCGGTTCTGGCACAAGGTGCTGTACGACCTGGGCCACGTCTCCAGCTTCGAGCCGTTCCGCAAGCTGTTCAACCAGGGCTACATCCAGGCGTACGCGTACACCGACGCCCGTGGCGCGTACGTGCCCGCCGAGGAGGTCGCCGAACGCGACGGCGGCTTCTACCTGGGCGACGTCCAGGTCAACCGCGAGTACGGCAAGATGGGCAAGTCCCTGAAGAACGTCGTCACCCCGGACGAGATGTGCGCCGCCTACGGCGCCGACACCTTCCGGGTGTACGAGATGTCGATGGGGCCGCTGGAGGTGTCCCGCCCCTGGGAGACCCGGGCGGTCATCGGCTCGTACCGGTTCCTGCAGCGGGTGTGGCGGGCCATCGTCGACGAGCAGACCGGTGCGTCCCGGGTGGTCGACACCCCGGCCGACGAGGCGACCCGGCGACTGCTGCACAAGGTGATCGACGGCGTCCGGGGCGACATGGAGGCGATCCGGTTCAACACCGCGATCGCCAAACTGATCGAGCTGACCAACGGGGTGACCCGGTTGCCGGCGACCCCGCGCGAGGTGGCCGAGCCGCTGGTGCTGATGCTGGCCCCGGTCGCCCCGCACATCGCCGAGGAACTGTGGCGACGACTGGGGCACGACACCTCGCTGACCTACGCGGACTTCCCGGTCGCCGACCCGGCCCTGCTGGTCGCCGAGTCGGTCACCTACCCGGTGCAGATCAACGGCAAGGTCCGCGGCCGCATCGAGGTCCCCGCCGACGCGACCGAGGAAGCGGTGCGGGAGCAGGCGCTGGAGGCGGTGGCCGCCGTGCTGGCCGGCAAGGACCCCCGCAAGGTCATCGTCATCCCCGGCCGCATGGTCTCCGTGGTGCTGTGAAAGGAAGGGGCCCTTCCTAACGCCTCGTGTATAGGAAGGGCCCCTTCCTAACGCCTCGTGTAGAGGAAGGGCCCCTTCTTAACCAGACACCGAGCGAACAGGCGCGCCGGCGTTACGGCTCGCGGCGGTGCAGCGCGAGTACGGTGACCATGGCGGCCACCGCTGCCCAGACGGCGTACGTCGTCCAGGACCAGGCGACGGTGGCCGGGTAGGGGTCGTTGATCCACGGCAGGGGACCGGTCGGCTCCATCAACCGTTGCCAGGCCGGCACCGGCATGGCGTGCCGGATCAGCGCGCTCCAGCGTTCGTCGGCGTCGACGGCGGTGGGCAGCAGGAGCAGCACGGTCGCGGCGGCGACGATCGCGGGCGCGGTGTGCCGGGTCAGCGCCGCCAGGGCCATGCCGACCAGTGCGCAGAGCGGCACCAGCAGCGCCGACGCGGCGATGCCGCGCAGCGCGCCGTGGTCGCCGATCGACATGTTCGCGCCGACGTCGGCGAGGATCGCCTGCGACACGGTGAACGCCGCCGCCGCGCCGAGCAGTCCGAGCAGGGTCAGCACGCCGGTCAGCACGGTCAGCTTGGCGGCGGCCACGGCGCCGCGCCGGGGGACGGCCGCGAAGGTGGTACGCATCAGCCCGGAGGCGTACTCGCCGCCGATCGCGACCGCGCCGACGCCACTGGCCGCCAGTACGACGAACATCTGCGCCTCGGTGGGGAAGGCGTCCCAGAGCGGGGAGCGGGCCGCTCGCCGCTCGGCCGGCCAGTCCGGCCAGCCTGCGTGGGTGGCCAGTGCGGCGTGCACAGCCAGGCCGACCATGGCGAGCAGGATCAGGGCGAACGCACCCCAGGTCGAGCGCAACGACCAGAGCTTGATCCATTCGGCGGCGAGCAGATCCCGGTAGCGTGCCGGCTGCCGGGTCCGTGTGCGCCCGGCGGTGGACAGGGTCACGGTGGTCATCGGTCCTCCCCGGCGGCGTACTCGACGTCGGCAGCGGTGAGCGCCATGAAGGCCTCCTCCAGCGAGGCGGTGCGGGTGGTCAGTTCGTGCAGCGGGATCCGCAGGCCCAGAGCCAGCTCGCCGATCCGCTCGGCGGTCACGCCGGTCACCGCCAGCGTCCCGTCCGGGTCGGACCGTGTGGTCGCACCCTCGGCGGCCAGCGCCGTCACCAGCGATGCCGGATTGGGGGTACGCACGACTGCCTCCGACCGGCCGGCGCGGGCGGCGAACTCGGCCAGGGACTCCTCGGCGATCAACCGGCCCCGGCCGATCACCACGAGTCGGTCGACACAGTGCTCCATCTCGCTCATCAGGTGGCTTGAGACGAAGACGGTGCGCCCCTCGGTGGCGAGCCGCCGGAACAGCTTCCGTACCCAGCGCACCCCCTCCGGGTCGAGCCCGTTGAACGGCTCGTCGAACAGCAGCACCGGCGGGTCCCCGAGCAGGGCGGCGGCGATGCCGAGGCGCTGCCGCATGCCGAGCGAGAATCGGCCGACCCGTCGATCGGCCACGCCGTCGAGGCCGACTCGGCCCAGCACCTCGTCGACCCGGTCGACCCCGAGGCCGTTGCTGCGGGCCAGTGCCGTCAGGTGGGCCCGGGCGGTGCGCCCGCCGTGCACGTCCCCGGCGTCGAGCAGCGCGCCGGCGTGCCGCAGCCCTCGGGGTAGGTCGCGGAACCGGACGCCGTCGACCGTGGCGGTGCCGCTGGTCGGCGCGGTCAGCCCGAGGACCATGCGCAGGGTGGTGGACTTGCCGGCGCCGTTGGGGCCGAGGAAGCCGGTCACGTGACCCGGCCGTACGGTCAGGGTCAGGTCGTCGACGGCGGTGGTGCGCCCGTACCGCCTGGTCAGGCCATCAAGCTCGATCATGATGTCCACCCTTCCGAAGACCGGGTCGCGCGGCGTCGGCTCGCGGGCCACACCGCTGTGCCGGGCACTGGCCCACGGGCGTACGCCTGCCGGCCGATGCCGCGGCGGTGGTCGGCTCGATACCGTTTACCGGTGGACATCACCGCCCGGATCCGGCTGCGTACCGCCCTGTGGGCGATGAGGGCGGTGCTGGTCTGGGCCGGGGTGGCCATCCTGCCGCTGCTCTGGGTGATGGCGCCGTCAGCGGCGACGACTGGCAACGGGATCGGCGTGCTGGGCTGGTGGCTGCCCGAGCGGTACCTGGTGCCGCTGCTGATCGTGGCCCTGCCGGCGGCGTTGCTGCGCCGTCGGCCGCTCACCGGACTGGGGCTGATGCTGGTCGGGGCGACGGTTACCAGCGTCACGGTGCACGGCGGGGACCAGGGATATCTCGGCCAGCTTTTCACCGTGCAGTTCCTCGCCGTGGACGCGGCGCTCGGCGTGGTCGCGGCCAACCGGTCCCGCCGGGTGTCCGGCCTGGCCGCCGTCGTGGTGCTCGGGACGCAGATCCTGGTGGCCTTCGTCAACAGCGGCGTGGAACCGGTGGATCAGGCCCTGCTCTCCGGGTTGGCCGTCGCGACGGCATGGACGCTCGGCAACTCGGTGCGGTCGCGGCGCGAGCACGCGATCGCGCTGCGGGCGCACGCCGCCGCCGAGGCAGTCACCGCCGAACGGCTGCGCATCGCCCGCGAGTTGCACGACGTGGTGGCGCACAGCATCGGCGTGATCGCCATCCAGGCGGGCGTGGGCGCCCGGGTGATCGACACCCAGCCGGTGCAGGCCCGCGCCGCGCTGCGCACCATCGAGGCGACGAGCCGGGACACTCTGGCCGAGCTGCGGCGTACCCTCGGTGCACTGCGTCGCGGGGTGGGGGAGTCAGCACCGTTGGACCCGACACCCGGCCTGGCCGACCTGGACCGACTGGTCATGGCGACGGCCGCCGCCGGGGTCCGGGTCGAGCTGCGCCGGCACGGCGCGCGTCCGGTCCCACCGGAGGTCGACCTGGCCGTGTTCCGGATCGTCCAGGAGTCACTGACCAACGTGGTACGCCACGCAGAAGTCGACGCGTGCCGGGTGTCTGTGCGGTGTGGTCCCGACTCGGTCGTGGTGGAGATCGTCGACGAGGGGCGGGGTGGCCGGATCAGCGTCGCTGGGCACGGGCTGATTGGGATGCAGGAGCGGGTCCGGGCACTCGGTGGCCAGTTTCACGCCGGCCCTCGACCCGAGGGTGGCTTCCGGGTGACCGCCCGGCTACCGCTCTCCGTACCGACTGGCGCCGACCAGCCGATGGACGGTGATCAGCGGACCGGCGGCGATCAGCGGACCGGCGGCGATCAGCGGACCGGCGGCGATCAGCCGATCGGCGGCGATCAGCGGACCGGCGGCGATCAGCCGATCGGCGGCGAGCTGCCGGGTGCGGCGGTGCGGCGGTGAGTGTCCGGGTGCTGCTCGTCGATGACCAGCCGCTGGTCCGGGCCGGGTTGCGGGTGCTGATCGCCGACGTGCCGGACATGGAGGTGGTCGGGGAGGCCGCTACCGGCGCCGAGGCGGTGCGCCTGACCCGCGAGGTGGTGCCCGACGTGGTGTTGATGGACCTGCGGATGCCGGGCACGGACGGCATCCAGGCGACCCGCCAGATCATCGCTGCTGGTGGTCCCACCCGGGTGCTGGTGCTCACCACCTTCGACGACGACGAACACGTGCACAGCGCGTTACGCGCCGGGGCGAGCGGCTTTCTGGTCAAGGACATGGCGCTGGAGGACATCCTCGCCGCGATCCGGGTGGTGGCGGCCGGAGACTCGCTGATCGCCCCGGGGGTGACCCGCCGGCTCATCGCCGAGTTCATCCGTCGGCCGGCAGCGGCGCCCCGCTCGCGGTCGTTGGCCGGGATCACCGACCGGGAGCGTGAGGTACTCACCCTGGTCGGTCGGGGCCTGTCCAACGCCGAGATCGCCGAGCAACTCGTGATCAGTGTGGCGACCGCGAAGGCGCACGTGGCTCGGCTGTTCAGCAAGCTCGGCGCCCGGGACCGGGTGCACCTGGTGATCGCCGCCTACGAAACCGGCCTCATCGCTCCACCCCCGTAACCACCCCTCCGGCCCTCAGGGCGGCAGTTTCAGGGAAAGTGTCGCTTCAGGGCCTCCGGAGGCAGCATCTTCTCCGAAACTGCACACTTCCGGGGTGGGTGGTCAGGGGCGGTGGGCGGCGCGGGTTCGGCGTTCGGCGCGCCACCAGCGGGTGAGCAGGATTGCGCTGGCGATGAAGCCCAGGGCGGCGGGGGCGGCGGCGTACCAGTTGATCCCGCCGGGGGAGGTGACGGCGGCACCGAGGGCCGCGTAGCCGAACGCGGTCGGCGCGGAGGCGATGACGCTGCCGGTGAGGAACGGCAGCAGCCGCGCGCCGGTGGTGCCGTAGCCGTAGCTGACCAGGCCGAACCCGGAGATGGGCAGCAGCCGTACGGTCATCACCCCGAACACGCTCTGCCGGGTGAACCAGCGGTCCAGCCGGGCCAGCCGGCCGCGTACCCGTTCGGCGACGAAGTCCCGGCCGAGCAGCCGGCCGACGGCGAAGCCGACCGCTGCCGCCAGCAGTGCGGCACCCAACGCGTACAGGGCGCCGGGCAGCATTCCGAAGATCGCGCCGGCGGCGAGCGTGATGAAGGTACGCGGGACCAGCGCGACCAGCAGCAGCGCACCGCCGAGGACCGCCGCGACCGGGGCGAACCCGCCCAGCCGGTCGGCCAGGTGCGGCAGCGTCGCCGGGTCGGGCAGCGGCGTGAGCAGCAGCATCAACCCGAATCCGGCGAGCAGGAACAACAGCATGCCGAACCGCAGCGCCGACGACGTCGCGACGACGCGCAACGCCCGTCGCTGCGCACCGCCGGACGACGCACCCTGCGACGGAGCGGTGCCGCCGGACGGAGCGGTGCCGCCGGGCGGAGCGCCGCCGGGGTCTGGTGACCGGCGGCCGAGCAGCCGCCGGACGGCCGGGATCATGGCCGGGCGGCAGCTGCCACCGCGGTTCGACGCTCGGCGCGCAGCCGGTCGGCCCAGGTGTCGTCAAGCGGCGGCAACTGCTGGGCGCCGGTGGCCCAGCGCAGCAGCAGGTCGGCCAGGGCCGGGTTGCGGGCCAGCGCGGGCCCGTGGGAGTACGTGCCGAGCAGCTTGCCCCGCCAGGCCCCCTCGGTGGCGCCGTCGTTGCCGACTCCGGCGGTGACCCTGGCCAGCGGGGACACACCGGGGCCGAGCCGGGTGCGACCGCCGTGGTTCTCGAAGCCGGTAAGCGGCGGCAGACCCAGCCGGGCGTCGATGTCCCCGGCCAGTTCGCCGACCGCACGGCTGTCGCCCCGGTCCGAGCTGATGTCGAGTAGTTCCAGGCCGCGGTACTGGGTGCCCTTGGCGAAGAACGAGGTGCCGAGCAGTTGGTAGCCGGCGCAGACCCCGAACACCACCGACCCCTGGGCCACGGCCCGGTGCAGGCCACCGTCGGCGAGCAGTCGCTGCGCGCCGAGCGCCTGCGGCCCGTCCTCGCCGCCACCGATGAGGTAGATGTCGGCGGTGGTCGGCAGCGGCTGGTCGGAGCGGACCTCATGCACCTCGACCGGGAACCCGCGTTGGCGCGCCCGCCGGGCCAGGATCAGCGCGTTGCCCCGGTCG
The DNA here is from genome assembly GCF_002879555.1 of Verrucosispora sp. ts21. NCBI lineage: Bacteria > Bacillati > Actinomycetota > Actinomycetes > Micromonosporales > Micromonosporaceae > Micromonospora > Verrucosispora sp. ts21. Next base: position 13,733 of record NZ_PNOZ01000086.1, read on the forward strand.
CCGTAGGTGGACAGCAGGTCGGGGTAGATCCAGACGATGCGCAGGGTCTCAGTTGACACGGTCCAACTCCGCTCGGATGTCCTGGAACGCGGTGTAGTTCGCGATGACCTCCAGCCGCCCCGGCGGCACCGCCCGCACGGCGTCGTCGAACGTGCGTACGTGCTGGAACGGCACGTCGTTGACGTCGAGGCGGACCGCCAGGTCGTACGCCCGGTCGCCGGTGATCAGCACCTGGCGTCCGCGCAGCGGGGCGAAGTCGACGTCGAACAACCATGAGGTGTCCAACCCGTCGGGATCCCGCGCGTTGATGGACAGCAGTGTCGGCGCCAGCTCCGCCATGTCGAACGCCTCCAGCCAACTGGCCGGGTTCTTGGCCAGCAGCAGGCGGACCGTACGCCCGTCCCGGACGACCTGGGCGTACCGTCCGGCGACCGAGGTGACGTCGGCCAGGCGGGGAACGGCGTCGAACGGACGTACGCCGAACTCGGCGGCGACGGCCAGCGCGGTGGCCGCGTTGCCGATGTTGACCTTGCCGGGAAGCTGGAGCTTGACCTTGTACCAGGCGCCGGTCGGGTCGAGGACGCCCTGCTCGTCGACGGTCCACTGCGGTTGCGGCCGGCGCAGCGGGCAGCCGGTGCACCACCACTGCTCGCCGGAGCGCTGGATGGTGGACCCGCACTCGGGGCAGACCCAGGAGTCGTCGTGCCAGCGCTGCCCGGCGGAGAACCAGGTGACGTGCGGCGGCGTGATCCGCTGGTCGTGGGTGGCCGGCGGGGTGGCCGCCCAGACCACCATCGGGTCGTCGGCGTTGGCGATGATGCGGATGTCGGGGTGCCGGACCAGCGCCGCGCGCCAGAGCTGCGCCATCATGGCGACCTCCTTGGCGCGGTCCAGCTGGTCGCGGGAGAGGTTGAGCAGCGCCACCACGTGCGGCTCGGTCGCCTCGATCACCTGCGCGAGGTAGTGCTCGTCGACCTCCAGCACGGCGTACGGGGTGCTGCCCGCCTTCGCCAGCGCCGAGGTGTGGCCGGTGGGCATGTTGGCGCCGAACGAGTTGGTGGCGACCCGACCGAGCACGCCGACGGCCGCGGCGGCCAGTCGGGTGGTGGTTGTCTTGCCGTTGGTGCCGGAGATCAGCGCGATGGCCCGACCGGCGGAGAGATGAGCCAACAGGTCCGGGTCGATCTTCAAGCCGATCCAGCCGCCGATCACCGAACCGTCGCCACGGCCCGCAGCCCGCGACAGCGCCGCGGCGGTCCGTGACACGGAACTGGCCACCTTTGCCCGAAGGGGCATCTTTGCGTCCGTCACGCGAGCGAGGTTACCGGACCATGGCGGGGCTCAGATTGCCGATCCGTTCGGGTGGGCTTTGTCGGCGATGCGGTCGGTGGCGGCTGGCCGGCCGGAGTGGATCTATGTCGGATAGCGGACCAGGCCGCGGGGCCCGCTGCGCCCTCCACTCCGCCCCACCCCGACTGACGTGCGCTTTTGTGGTCCAACGTGGCGCGCCACGCGGTCCAATCTGGTTGCGGGTGGAGGGAAGTGGAGTAGAGTGGGGCGCATTGGTGAGGCCGGGAGGGCCCACCGGCCCGGGGGGTCAGCGGCGCGCGAACGCCGCTACAAGGGCGAGGGGGTTGGGCCGTGTTTCTCGGCACCCACACTCCGCGCCTGGACGACAAGGGCCGGTTGATCCTTCCGGCGAAGTTCCGGGATGAGCTGGCGGGGGGTGTCGTGATCACCAAAGGGCAGGAGCGCTGCCTCTACGTCTTCCCGACGCCTGAGTTCCAGCGCATCGCGGATCAGTTGCGTGAGCAGCCGATGACACACAAGGCGGCCCGGGCCTACAGCCGTGTCTTCTTCGCCAGCGCACACGACGAAGTGCCCGACAAGCAGGGCCGGGTGACGATCCCGGCACACCTGCGTAGCTACGCGGGGCTCGACCGGGACCTGGTGGTCATCGGCGCGAGCACCCGGGTGGAGATCTGGGACAAGGTCGCCTGGGAGACCTACCTCGCCGAGAGCGAAGACGACTTCGCCGACATCGAGGAAGGGGTGCTGCCCGGCGGTCTGTAGGGCGTGACGACGCCCGACGTACTGCGAGATCTCCAGCCGCTTTCGAGTTCCTGGCATCCCTTCCCCGGTGCCAGGCGCACGATCCGACACGGAGGGCTGTGGCCCGACGGGCGGGCGGGGAGCGGATGGGGATCTGGCGGTACGACGGCACGGCGTCGTCCGACGAGCAGGACGCAGAAGAAAACAAGGTCAAGCCAGTGGGGGTCGACATGGGGGAGCTACGCGGCACGCACGTGCCGGTGCTGCTTGAGCGGTGTCTCGAGCTGCTGGCCCCCGCACTGGGTCGCAGCGGGCGCACCGTGCACGTCGACGCGACGCTGGGCCTGGCCGGCCATGCCGAGGCTGTCCTGCAGGCGCATCCGGAGACGATCCTGGTGGGCCTGGACCGGGACACCGAGGCGCTCGAGCACGCTCGGGTGCGGTTGGCCCGCTTCGCCGACCGGATCCACCTGGAGCACGCCGTCTACGACGAGCTGCCCGAGGTGCTCGACCGGCTGGGCTATCCGACAGTCGACGGGATCCTGTTCGACCTCGGCGTCTCCTCGCTGCAACTCGACGCGCCCGACCGCGGGTTCGCGTACGCGCAGGACGCGCCGCTGGACATGCGGATGGACCAGACCCGGGGGGTGACCGCCGAAGAGGTGGTCAACACGTACACCCATCCGGAACTGGCCCGGGTGCTGCGGGTGTACGGCGAGGAGAAGTTCGCCGGCCGGATCGCCTCGGCGATCATCCGCGAGCGGGAACGCGCCCGGATCACCTCGTCGGCGCGACTGGCCGAGTTGGTCCGGGAGTCGATTCCGGCACCAGCCCGACGAACGGGTGGACACCCGGCAAAGAGAACGTTTCAGGCTTTGAGGATCGAGGTAAACAGGGAACTGGCAGTGCTGGAGACGGCACTGCCGGACGCCCTGGACCGACTCTCCGTCGGCGGTCGCCTGGTGGTCCTGTCCTACCACTCGCTGGAGGACCGGCTCACCAAACATGCGCTCGCCGACCGGGTCCGCAGCACCGGCCCGGTCGACCTCCCGGTCGAACTACCCGGGTCGGAGCCGACGTTCCGGCTGCTCAGCCGGGGCGCGGAGCTGCCCGGGGAGGCGGAGGTCGCCGCCAACCCGCGCGCCGCCTCGGTGCGGCTGCGGGCGGCGGAACGGATCGACCCGCAGGACCGGCAGCAGGGGCGTACCGACCGCGAACGGTACCGCCGCCGGGTCAAGGCGATGCACCAACCGGGGACGGGATCGGCCACCGGATCCGAATCGGGTCCACGGCCGGGGGAGACGACGGACGAAGAGGGGGAGGGAACATGAGCGTGGACAAGCGCCGGAACATCGCCGGCGCCGGGCAGCGCGCACCGCGGTCGGGGGGCCGGATCGCGGCGGAGCGGGTTCGGGGGACCGGGGACACCACCCGGCGTACGGAGCGGATGAGCCCGCTGGAGCAGACTCGCGCCCGGGGGGCGCGCGAGTTCCGCACCGAGGGCAGCGCCGCGCTGCGGCCGGTCGAGCGGGCCGGTGTCAGCGAGCCGCAGCGGGAGGCGGCACCGCGACTGCGGGTCGCTCCGCCGCCGCCGGTGCGGGTGCCTCGGGCGCCGTTCGCGGCACTGGTCGTGATGCTTGTCGTCGGCGGGGTGCTGGGCATCCTGGCGGTCAACACGAAGATCAACGAGAACGCCTTCAGGTTGCTGGAGTTGCAGGAGCAGCAGGCCAAGCTCGACGTGGAGCAGCAGCAGCTGACCAAGCAGATCGCCGACGCCGAGGCGCCGGGCAACCTGGCCGCCCAGGCCCGCAAGCTGGGGCTTGTCGAGTCGGGGGAGCCGGCCCTGATCCGGCTGCCCGACGGCAAGCTGATCGGGGTGCCGCAGCCGGCCGGGGGGCAGGCGTCGATCACGAGCATCCAGGGCGCGGAGGGGTAGACCGTGCCATCGAGGTCGGATGAACCGCGCCGGGACGCCACAGGCTCCCGGCGCGGTTCGTCGCGTGGTGCATCGGATCGGGGGGTGCCGCCGCGCGTGACCGGGGAGCGGGGTGACGAACCGGGCATCGGTGGCATCTCCGACGCCAGGGCGTACACCCCGCGGGGCCGCACCATCCGGGAAGGCGGCGGCGCCCCGGCGGCCGGGCGGGCCGAGCAGCGGCGTACCCCGCGCAGCAGCAGGTCGCAGGATCCGTTCCGGCCGGCGCTGCAGGTGCTCGACGGCGGTCGGGCGGCGGCGACCCGGGCCGGTGGCCGGCCGGGCGGTCCGACGCGTCGGGACGGCGGCACCGGCCGGGCCACGGTGGTGCGTACCGTCACGGCCCGCACCCCGCGTGGGGAGGCGGCCGAGCCGCCACGTCGGCGGGTCGGCGTCCGGGATCCTCGCCGCGAGGACCGGGCGGCCCCGCGCCGCCCCGCCCGCAAGCCGCCCCGCCCGCCCCGGCTCGCCGATCCGGTGCGCCGTCTGCGGCTGGGCACCGCGTTGGTGATGGTCATGTTCGTCGCGATCGGCATCCGGCTCGTCGTGCTCCAGGCGGTGGACACGCCCGCGTACGCCGACGGCGGGATGGCCGACCGGCTGCGCACCGTGCAGCTACCCGCGCCGCGCGGGGCGATCTACGACCGAGGCGGCGCGGCCCTGGCGCACAGCGTCGAGGCCCGCTACGTCTACGCCGACCCCACCCGGGTCGAGGACATCGAGTCCACCGCCCGGACGCTCTCCCCGCTGCTTGGCATCCCGGCCTCGGAGCTGACCGAGAAGATGCGACCCCGCAAGCGGATCAACGGGGTCGACTCGCGGTTCGAGTACCTGGCCCGGGGGGTGGACATCGACCGCGCCCGCGAGATCATGAAGCTCGAACTGCCCGGCATCTACACCCAGCGCGACGAGCGACGCGAGGTGCCCGGCGGTGACCTGGCCGCCAACCTGATCGGCTTCACCAGCATCGACATGGCCGGGCTGGAAGGGCTGGAGGCACGCTACGACGACCTGCTGCACGGCGAGGACGGCGAACGGACCTTCGAGATCGGCCTCGGCGCGCCCATCCCCGGCGGCTACAGCCGCACCACTCCGGCCAAGCCGGGCAGTTCGATGGTGCTGACCATCGACCGGGACCTGCAGTTCATGTGCCAGCGGATCCTCAGCGAGCAGGCCAGGGCGGCGCAGGCCAGCACCGCCGCGGCGATCGTGCTGGACGTGCGTACCGGGGAGGTGCTGGCGCAGGCCAGCGAGCCGACCTACAACGCGGCGCGACCGCAGCTCAGCGACCCGACCGACCGGGAGGACGCGGCCACCAGCTTCGTGGTCGACCCGGGCTCGGTGCACAAGGCGATCACCTTCGGGGCGGCGCTCCAGGAAGGGGTGATCACCCCCGACACGTCGTTCCCGGTGTCCAACGCCATCCGCAAGGGCGACACCTGGTTCCCGGACACGCACTTCGCCAACGGTCGCCGGATGAGCGTGGCCGGGATGATGGCCTACTCCTCCAACGTCGGCACCATCCAGATCGCCGACAAGCTCGGCCCGGAACGCCTGATCGACTACCAGCGCCGCTTCGGCCTGGGCAAGCCGACCGGCGTCGGCATGCCCGGGGAGGCCAGCGGCCGGCTGCTGCCGCTGTCGGAGTGGAGCGACTCGTCGCACGGGTCGGTGCCGATCGGGCACAGCGTGGACGCCACCCCGTTGCAGATGGCCGCCGCGTACGCCGCCATCGCCAACGACGGCACGTACATCCAGCCGCACCTGGTCAAGGAGACGATCGACCCGCAGGGCAACCGGACCCCGGCCGAGCCGCCGGCGACCCGTCCGGTGCTCAGCCCCGACAACGCCAAGGCGTTGCGGACGATCATGGAGGCGGTCACCACCGTGGAGAACGCCACCGGGCTGGCCGCCGCGGTCCCCGGCTACCGGGTGGCCGGCAAGACCGGCACCGGCTGGCGGCTGGTCGATGGCAAGAAGCAGCCCGGCGACGTGGCCTCGTTCATCGGGATGGCACCGGCGGAGAACCCGCGGTACGTGATCGCGGTCTTCGTGCACAGCCCGAGCGGTGGTGGCGGAAAGGTCGCAGCTCCGGCGTTCCGGGACATGATGACCTTCACCCTGCGGCACTTCAAGGTGCCGCCGTCGAGTGAGGCGCCACCGAAGTTCACCGTCTTCCCGTAGGCCGGAGCGCGCCACGGTCGACCCGCCGGCACACCCGGCCGGCGGGTCGATCCCGCCTTCGGTCCGCCAGTCGGCCACGACCTGCGGTTCGACTCCCTGTGGCGGAGATTCAGGCGCGCCGTGCGGCCATCAGCGGACGACCGGGTAGGGTCTGACGCCGTGCGCGGCAATCCTCGTCCCCGTACCGTGACCGGAATCCGGCTCGGTGACCTAGCCGCCCGGCTCGCCGTGGCGCCCCCCACCACCGTCGATGCGATGGTGACCGGGGTGACCCACGCCAGCGGTGAGGTCCACCCCGGCGATCTGTACGCGGCCCTGCCCGGTGCCCGACGCCACGGCGCGGAGTTCGTCGCCGACGCGGCGGCGGCCGGCGCGGTCGCCGTGCTCACCGATGCGGCCGGTGCCGAACTGGCCGCCGGGCACGGACTGCCGACCCTGGTGGTGGCCGACCCGCGCGCGGTGCTCGGCACGCTCGCCTCGGCCGTCTACGGCGACCCGACCGAGAAGTTGACAGTGATCGGGGTGACCGGCACGGCCGGCAAGACCTCCACCGCGTACCTCGTCGAGTCGGGGCTGCGGGCGGCCGGTCACACCACCGGCCTGATCGGCACCGTGGAGACCCGCCTCGGCGACCTGGTGCTGGACAGCGTACGGACCACGCCGGAGGCCACCGACCTGCACGCGATGCTCGCCGCCGCGCTCGAACGCGGCGTCAGCGCGGTGGTCATGGAGGTGTCCAGCCACGCCCTGGCGATGGGGCGGGTCGGCGGGGTGCGTTTCGACGTGGGCGGCTGGACCAACTTCGGCTCCGACCACCTCGACTTCCACGCCGACGCCGACGACTACTTCGCGGCCAAGGCCCGCCTGTTCGACGGCCGCTGCGCCCACGAGGTGCTCAACCATGACGACCCGGCGCTGAAGGCCCTGTTCAAGCCCGCCACGATCAGCTACTCGGCCGCCGGTGACCCCTCCGCCACCTGGTGGGCGGAGGACGTCGACGGCGAGGGGTACGCCCAGCGGTTCACCCTGCACGGCCCGGACGGGCTGGTCCTCGACGCCGGGGTGGCGCTGCCCGGGCGGCACAACGTGGCGAACGCTCTGCTGGCCGTCGCCGTGCTGGTCGCCGCCGGGGTGGATGCGGCCACCGCGGCGCGGGGGGTGGCTGCCTGCGGCGGCGTACCGGGGCGGCTGGAGTCGGTGGGTGTGGCCGGCGGGGTACGCGGCGTCGTCGACTACGCGCACAAGACCGACGCGGTGGTGGCCGTGCTGGCCGCCCTGCGGGAAATGAGCAGCGGCCGGCTGATCTGCGTGATCGGCGCGGGCGGTGACCGGGACCGGGGCAAACGGCCGGCGATGGGCGCGGCCGCCGCAAAGGGAGCCGATGTGGTGCTGGTGACCGACGACAACCCGCGCACCGAGGACCCGGCGGCGATCCGCGCCGAGGTGCTCGCCGGGGCGTACGACGCCGGGACGCGGACCCGGATCGTCGAGGTGGGCGGGCGGCGTGCGGCCATCGACGAGGCGGTCCGCCAGGCCGAGCCCGGCGATGTGGTGGCGGTGCTCGGCAAGGGCCACGAACGTGGTCAGGAGATCGCCGGTGAGGTGTTTCCGTTCGACGACGTGACCGAACTGGCCGACGCGCTGCGGGCCCGCTTCGGCAGCCTGGGAGGCCAGCGATGATCGCACTGAGTCTGGCCGAGATCGCGTCGGCCGTCGACGGGCGGCTGGTGGCCGCCGAACCGACCGCACAGGTCACCGGCAGCGTGGAGTTCGACTCGCGCAAGGTCACCTCCGGCGGGCTCTTCGTCGCCTTCGACGGGGAGAAGGTGGACGGGCACGACTACGCCGCCGCAGCGGTGCAGGCCGGCGCGGTGGCGGTGCTGGGCACCCGCGAGGTGCCCGGGGTGCCGATGGTCGTCGTCGCCGACGCGTTGACCGCGATGGCCCGGCTGGCGCGTGCCGTGGTGGACCGGCTGCCGCAGCTGACCGTGATCGGGCTGACCGGGTCGTCCGGCAAGACCACCACCAAGGACCTGATCGCGCAGCTGACCGCGCGGCTGGGGGAGACGGTGGCGCCGCCCGGGTCGTTCAACAACGAGCTGGGTCACCCGTACACGGCGTTGCAGGCGGGGCCCTCGACGCGCTACCTGGTGCTGGAGAAGGGCGCCCGGGGCATCGGGCACGTGCGGTACCTGTGCGAGGTGGCGCCGCCGCGCATCTCCGTGGTGCTCAACGTCGGGGTCTCGCACATCGGGGAGTTCGGGTCGCAGGAGAACATCGCGCTGGCCAAGGGCGAGCTCGTCGAGGCGCTGCCGGCCGACGGCCTGGCGGTGCTCAACGCCGACGATCCGCTTGTCGACGCGATGGCCGACCGTACGGCCGCCCGGATCATCCGCTACGGCGAGGCGGCGCACGCCGACGTGCGGGCGGTGGACGTGACGCTGGACGAGCGGGGGCGGCCCGCGTACACCCTGGTGACGCCGGAGGGCAGCGCGACGGTGCGGCTCGCGCTGACCGGGCGGCATCAGGTCTGGAACACTCTCGCCGCCGCGGCGGTGGCGCGGGAACTCGGCATGCCGCTGGTCGAGATCGCCGTCGCGCTGGGCGAGCTCGGGCTGGTCTCGACCCGCCGGATGGACGTCTTCGAGCGCACCGACGGCGTGACGGTGATCGACGACTCGTACAACGCCAACCCGGCGTCGATGTCGGTGGCGTTGCGGGCGCTGGCCGGCGTCGGAGCGGGACGGCGCACCTTCGCGGTGCTCGGCTACATGGCCGAGTTGGGCGAGTTCGAGGCGCAGGGACATACCGAGGTGGGCCGGCTCGCGGCCGAGTTGGGCGTCGACCGGCTGCTCGTGGTTGGCGAGGCGGCGGCGCCGATCCACCACGGGGCGACATCGGTAGGTGACTGGGGAGGAGAATCGGTGCTGCTCACCGATCAGGCGGCGGCCGTTCAGGTGCTGCGCAGCGAGCTACGGCCGGGGGACGTGGTCCTGGTGAAGGGGTCCCGGTACCGGACCTGGGAGGTGGCCGACGCGCTGCGTGCCGACGCCGTCGCCACCGGTCCGGCTGATCCGGCGGCCGGAGGTGGCGCCGCGTGAGGGCCGTCATCGTGGCCATCGGGGTGGCCTTCCTGGTCTCGCTGTTCTGCACCCCGATCGCGATCAAGGTGTTCACCCGGCTCAAGGCGGGTCAGCCCATCCGGGCCGAGGGCCCGCAGATGCACCAGGGCAAGAAGGGCACGCCGACGATGGGCGGCGTGGTGTTCATCCTCGCCACCGTGATCGCGTACGTCGCCGGTCACCTGGCCCTGACCACCCTGCCGGACGCGCAGATCGCCCAGGTCGAGCCGACCATCACCGCGCTGGTGCTGCTGGGGCTGATGGTCTTCGCCGGTGCGGTCGGCTTCATCGACGACTTCCTCAAGGTGCGCAAGCGGCACAGCGGTGGCCTGAGCGCCCGGGGCAAGCTGCTCGGGCAGATCCTGGTCGGCGCGGTGTTCGGCGTGGTGGCGCTCTGGTTCCCGTCCACGATGACCGACGCCACCGGCGCGCAGACCAACACCGAGACGGTCGGCAGCACCACGCTGAGCTTCATCCGGGACATTCCGGCGCTGGACGTCACCAAGATCGGCGCGGTGATCATCTTCATCTTCGTGGTGATGGCGGCGACCAACGGGGTGAACCTCACCGACGGCCTCGACGGCCTGGCCACCGGCGCGTCGGTGATGGTGCTCGGCGCGTACGCGGTGATCGCGTTCTGGCAGTACCGGCACTGGTGTGCCGACCCGGCGTACACCGCCAACCCGAACAACTACTGCTACACCGTCCGGGATCCGCTGGAGATCGCGTTGATCGCCGGGGCGGCGGCCGGCGCCTGTGTGGGCTTCCTGTGGTGGAACACCTCGCCCGCCCGGATCTTCATGGGTGACACCGGCGCGCTCGGCCTGGGCGGCCTCATCGCCGGCATGGCCATGTCCACCCGCACCATCCTGCTGCTGCCGATCATCGGCGGCCTGTTCGTGATCATCACCATGTCGGTGGTCATCCAGATCATCTCCTTCAAGACCACCGGCAAGCGCGTCTTCCGCATGTCCCCCCTCCAGCACCACTTCGAACTGGCCGGCTGGAGCGAGGTCAACATCGTGGTCCGCTTCTGGATCATCGCCGGCATCGGCGTGGCCATCGCCCTGGGCCTCTTCTACAGCGACTTCCTGGCCAACATGGGCTGACCCCCTTGTCTCGCTGTTGATCAAGAGGTTTGCGTCGTCGGGCAGTGGATTCCTGACGCAAACCTCTTGATCAACGCTGGGGGAGGGGTGG
>NZ_PNOZ01000087.1:0-23390 GCF_002879555.1 Verrucosispora sp. ts21
GGGTGGATTTGGTGGGGGTGGGTTGGGGAGAGTCCGGTTCCGGGGGGTGTGGGGTTACCCTGGCAGGATGCAGGCCGTCTTCGGAGTGACGACCGGCGTGGCGCATCTCGCCCGGCCGGGGCGGCCCGCCGTGGTGGCCCGGACGTTGAGCGAGCTGCGTGGGCCCACCCGTGGGGTGGTGGAGCTGCCGGTACGACTGATGTGGTGCAGCGACCGCGCGTTCGATCTGGCCGACCCCGACCAGCTGCTCTGGATGTACGAGAACGTGCTGCGGGAGACCACCAGCGTCGATGACCTGCGTCGGTTGGTCAACGGGCGGACCCTGCCGCGGGTGTGGCGGCTGCTGAACCTGCCCCGGGGCGTACGCACCGCCTGGGAGAGTCGGCACCGGGGTCTGCGGTCGGCGTGATCACGCCCCATCCGCACGACTTCTACCGCGAGGTGGCCCGGGTCGCGTTGACAGTGGCCGGGCCGTACCGTTTCGTGCTCGGTGGCGGTGTCGCGTGGGCCGCGCACGGGCTGGTGACCCGCCCCACCGAGGACGTCGATCTCTTCGCCGACGTGGAGGGTGCCGCCGCTGCGGCGGCCGCCGGCGTACGCGACGCCCTGCGGGCGGCCGGGTTCGAGGTGACCGACGCGGACCCGGACAGCGACCTCGGCGACCTGTTCGAGGGCTTCCACGCGGACATGCGGGACTTCGTGGTCGCCCGGGACGGCCGGCAGATCCGGCTCAGTCTGGCCCGCCTCGACCGGCATCGCAGCCCGGTGGTGATGGACTTCGGGCCGGTGATGGACGTCCGCGACCTGATCGCCAACAAGACCGCGGCGCTGGTCAACCGGCGCGAGGTACGCGACTACATCGACGTGGCCGCCGCGCTGGCGGACCGGTCGGTGGCCGAACTGCTGGAGCTGGCCCGGCAGCTCGATCCCGCTCTGGACGACGAGGATGTCCGCGCCGCCGGCCGCTACCTGGACCGGATCCCCGACCGTCGCTTCGCCCGCTACGGTCTCGACACCGCCGACATCACCCGAGTCCGCCGGCAACTGGCAGCCTGGCCCCGCTGATCACAGGGTTGACCAGGAATGCTTCGCCCCGTCAGTGTGGCCCCGCCAACAAACCCCTTCAACACACGCGTTAACAAGGGGCCCCTCCTCTACCGCAGGCGTTAACAAGGGGCCCCTCCTTGCAGGTCATTTGGTGAAGCGACCGCCGGTGACGCCGAGCACCTCACCGGTGATGAAGCTCGACTCCTGCGAGGCGAAGAAGACGTACGCGGGTGCCAGCTCGGCGGGCTGGCCGGGGCGGCCGACCGGGGTGTCCGTACCGAACTGTTCGACCTTCTTCTCCGGCATGGTGGCCGGGATCAGGGGGGTCCAGATCGGGCCGGGGGCGACCGCGTTCACCCGGATGCCCTTGTCCACCAGGTCGGCGGCGAGGGACTTGGTGAAGTTCGCGATCCCGGCCTTGGTGGTGGCGTAGTCCAGCAGCTGCGGCGACGGGTCGAAGGCCTGGATCGACGAGGTGTTGATGATCGCTGAGCCCTCCTCCAGGTGCGGCAGGGCCGCCTTGCACAGCCAGAACATCGCGTACAGATTGGTCTTGAGCACCCGGTCGAACTGTTCGGTGCTGATTCCGGCGATGCCCTTGTCCTGCGCCATCTGGTAGGCGGCGTTGTTCACCAGGATGTCGATGCCGCCCAGGTCGGACAGTGCCCGGTCGATCAGCCCCTGGCAGGTGCTCTCGTCGGTGATGTCGCCGCGTACCGCGATGCCCTTGCGGCCGGCGGCCTCGATGAGCCGTACGGTGTCCTGTGCGTCGGCGTCCTCCTCCTCGCTCAGGTAGGAGATGAGCACGTCGGCGCCTTCGCGGGCGAAGGCGATCGCCACGGCCCGACCGATGCCGGAGTCACCGCCGGTGATCACCGCCTTCTTGCCGTCGAGTTTGCCGCTGCCGGTGTAGGTCTCCTCCCCGTGGTCGGGCTTCGGGTTCATGTCCCCCGTTCGTCCCGGCGGCGTCTGCTGCTGGGCGGGCTGTCCCGACTGCTGGCCGTACTGCTCGGTGGGGTCCTGCTGGGTGTGCTGGTCCTGGCTCACGGGGGTCTCCTCGTGCGGGTCGCTGGGATCCGGTCCCCGATGGCCCTACCCCCACCAGCGGTGCGGAAACAGCGGACTGCGCCGTAGATCATCACCGCTAAAGCATCCTAGGATCCTGGGTGGCAGGTGGCGGCGCCATCGGCGGGGCGGGGGTGCCGCCACCGGCGATGAGGATCGGGATCAGCGGGGGTGCGGCAGCCGGGCGGCCAGCGCCAGGGCGGTGCGGACGGGCAGCGCCTCGACCAGTTGACCGAAGTCGGACCGGCCCAGGCAGAACCGGGTGAACGCCCGCCAGCCGGGCGGTGTGCCCAGCGTCAGGTGGAAGAACTCCGGTCGCTGGGCGAAGACCTCCCGCAACCGGTGCCCGGCCCGGATGGCCGGCACCAGCCGCTGCTGCACCGCGTGTTCGTAGCCGGCCAGGTCGGCGTCGGCGACCGCTGCACCGGCCAGTTCCCCGGAGCGCAACGCGAAGCTGATCCCCTCCCGGCTCCAGGGTTCCAGCAGGCCGGCGGCATCCCCGGCGACCAGGACCCGACCCCGACGCAACGGTGAGTCCTCGGCGCGGCAGCGGGTCAGGTGCCCGGTGTCGTGCACCGGTGACACCCCGGCCAGGCCGAGCCGGTCGACGAAGCGGCGCAGGTAATCCCGGGTGCGCTCCCCGTCGCCCCGGCCGGCGATCACACCGACGCTGAGCCGGTCGGATTTGGGAAACACCCAGGCGTACGAGCCGGGCAGCGGGCCCCAGTCGAGCAGCATCCGACGCCGCCACCGGGCCTGCTGCTGCGGCGACACCGGCAATTCCAGTTCCAACCCCAGATCCACCTGCCGGTAACGCACCCCGACGTGGCGGGCACTGACCCCCGACGAGCCGTCCGCACCGACGACAGTGCGCGCCAGGACCGTGGCACCGTCGGCAAGCCGCAGGCGTACGCCGTCGGGGGTCTGATCCACGGCGCGGACCGTGACCCGCTCGCGGACCTCGGCCCCGGCGGCCACCGCGGCGGCGCGCAGCCGGTCGTCGAACTCGTCCCGACGCACCATCCGCACCAGGGCACCCGAGCGGTGCCGTCGGGTGAACGACCGACGGCCGTCCAAAGTGAAGGTGACCTCGTCGACCGCGTCGTGCACGGGCACGTCGATGCGGTTGGCGGCGGCCGCGAACGAGATGCCTGTCAACCCGCCGCCGCAGGTCTTGTAACGCGGGTGCGTGGCGCGTTCGAGGACAAGCGTGCGGACGCCGCGCCGGGCGGCGGCGAAAGCGGCCGACAGGCCGGCCGGCCCACCGCCGATCACTGCGAGTTCCCAGACGGTCACCGCAGTAGCGTAGAGCAGGGTGGGCCACCACGCGGGGAGGCCGATCCACGCGCCGTCGCCGGTGCATTTTCGGCCTCGCAGGGGGTAACCGCGCGGCGCAGACCGCCTGGGTGGGCGGGTGGAGCGTGAGGAGGGCACCATGCAGCAGGTGCAGCTGTCGGACGTCGAGGTTCGGGTGTACGACGCGGTGGCGGCGCTGGAGGCACGCGGACAGGTCCCGTACCCGGACTCGATCGCCCAGGAGTGCGGACTGACCGAGGAGCAGTTGCAGACGCCACTGCACCTGCTCACCGAGAAGAACCTGCTGCACCGGGAGGACTCCCCGATGGCCGGGTTGGACTTCGGTCCCCGGTTCTGCGCCCAGCAACTGGCGTGACGGACGCCGCCCGAGCGGCACCTGAGTCCTACGACGGGCGACGACGGTGGCAGGCCCTCGGCGTCGGGTTGGTCGCGGCGTTCATGACGCTGCTGGACATCAGCATCGTCAACGTGGCCATCCCGTCGCTGGACCGGGGGTTGGACGCCAGCCCGGCGGACCTGCAGTGGGTGCTGTCCGGGTACGCGTTGGCCTTCGGGTTGGTGCTGGTGCCCGCCGGTCGCTTCGGTGACGTGCACGGCCGCCGCAACGCCTTCGTCTTCGGCATCGCGCTGTTCACGGCGACCAGCGCGGTGGCCGGCCTGGCCCAGTCCGCCACCTGGCTGGTCCTCGCCCGGCTGCTCCAGGGCGCCGCCGCCGGGGTGGTGAATCCGCAGGTGACCGGGATGATCCAGCAGCTTTTCCAGGGTCCGGAACGGGCCCGACCGTTCGGCCTGCTCGGTGCCACCATCGGCATCTCCACCGCGATCGGTCCGCTGCTCGGCGGTGTGCTGATCGCCGCGGGCGGCCCGGAACACGGCTGGCGGTGGGTCTTCTTCGTCAACGTCCCGGTGGGGATTCTCGCGATGGTCCTCGGCTGGCGGCTGATCCCGCACCGGCCGGTGGGCCAGACCGTCCACCGCCGCGCGGACCCGGTGGGCGTCCTGCTGCTCGGCGTGGGTGTGACGCTGCTGCTGCTGCCGATGGTGCAACGGGAGCAGTGGCACGGCCCGGCCAAGTGGCTGCTGCTGCCCGCCGGCCTGATCACGCTTGTCGGCTTCACGCTCTGGGAGCGCAGGTACGCCCGGCAGGGTCCCCCACTGTTCGACGTGGGCCTGTTCCGGGTCCAGTCGTACGCCCTCGGCGCGCTGATCGCCCTGAGCTACTTCGGCGGCTTCACCGCGATCTTCTTCATCTTCACCCTCTACCTGCAGACCGGGCTCGGCTACAGCGCCCTCGTCGCCGGTCTGGCCATCACCCCGTTCGCGCTCGGCTCGGCCGTCGCGTCGGCGATCGGTGGTCGGATCGTCAACCGGTTCGGTCGGCCGCTGGTCGCCACCGGGCTGCTCGCCGTGGTGGTCGGGCTCGGTCTGGTGGCGTTGGCCATCGAGGTGGCGCCGCACGCCCCGGTGCCGTGGGTGACCGCCGCTCCCCTGCTGCTCGCCGGGATCGGCAGTGGTCTGGTGATCGCCCCGAACCAGACGTTGACCCTCTCCGAGGTGCCGGTGCCGCAGGCGGGCAGCGGGGCGGGGATGCTGCAGACCGGTCAACGCATCGGCTCGGCGGCCGGCATCGCCGCCGTGGGCGCGGTCTTCTTCTCGACCGTGGGCAGCGACAACGACTGGTCGAAGGCGTTCGAGCGGTCGCTGCTGGTGTCGGCCGGGATCATCGCGTTGGCCCTGCTGGTCGCCTTCGTCGACATCTTCCGCCACCGTCGGCCCGCCTGAGGCTGCGGGCCCGCGGCAGAAGAAACCGAAACGGCCGGCCCCGGAATCCGGGACCGGCCGTTTCGAAAACTCACCAGAGCTGGGAGACGATGTCCGCCGCCTGCTCCTCCCACTGCGCGTAGTGGAACGGGTAGGCCGACACCTGCACCGTCTGCGCCGCGGCGGTCAACGGCATGTCACGCCAACCGTTGACGTTCTTCAACGCCTGGAAGAAGGCGTTCGAGGAGTACTCGGGATCGGTGATCTGCGTTTCGGTGCCCCAGCCGCTGGACGGACGCTGCTGGAACAGCCCCTGCGAGTCGTGGTCGTTGTACGCGCCCAGGTGGCCGAGGTTGTACAGCTTCGACTCCTGCAGGGCGGTGGCGATGCCGATCACCGCGCCCCGCTCGCCGACGCCGGTCTTCTTGGCCACCTCGATGATGGTCTTGGCGTTCTCCCGTTGGGCGCCGTCCAGCGGCACACGCGACTGCGCGCCCTGGACGCCGTGCGGGATCAGCTCCCCACGGGTCGGCTTGCCGGCGGACGGCTTGTCGGTACGGCCACCGGTGGTCAGCGCCGACTCGACAGTGGTGCCGGTGGTCTCCCGACCGGTGGCCTTGTCGATCGCGGCCACGGCACCCTCGTGCGGGCCGGTGGTGAGTGGTGCGGCGACGGCCGTCGGGCCGAAGGCCAGTCCGGCGAGGGCGGTGACGCCCACCACGCTCAGCGTGGTCTTGCGATTCGGGTTCGTCGCGATGGCCGGGAGCCATCGAGTGAAGTCGAACTTCACGATGGTTGCCCTTTCGATCGTTACGAGCCGCTCGGGGTTGAGCCGCTCTCGGGGGACGGTCGCTGGCAGGGGTTTGGATGCCAGCGTCTCGGGGGACACAACCCGGCCGACGTGTCGGGCATTTCCAGAAATAGCCTGAACGCGGAGGGTGAGACGCTGCTCACGCCCCGGATCGGGCGGACGCTCCGAGCCGGCACGAACCAGACACTGATGCGGATCGGGTGGCGAACCGGTCAGTCGGCAGGCGTACCGAACCGCACCAGCACGTGCCAGAGCTGCTTGAGGTGTTGCCGTGTGTCGGTGATCGGGCCTCGGTCGGCCCAGCGGGCCGGGTCGGTGACGACCGAGGCGGCGGCCCGACCGATCAGGGCGGCGGTGAGCGGTTCGCCGGGTCGGGCGAACTCGGCGTACACCCGGGCGGCCAGCGGCACCATCGCCGGCCCCCGGAAGTCGGCGTCGACCTGGTCCACCGGCAGGGCGAAGCCGGCGTGCCAGCGCAGCCGGAAGCCGTACCGCCGGGCGGCCGTGGCGAGGTCCGCACCGACGGCGGTGTCCCGGAACGAGGGATCGGCGAGGAGTTCCTGCACGTCGCGACCCAGGTGCAGCTCGCCGTGCACCTGCGCCTCGACGTAGTCGTCAAGGGCCCGACCGGCGGCTGCCGCGAGGTCCTCGCGGCGGCGCAGCAGGTGCGCGGTGAGGTCGACCAGGTTCATGCCGGGGCGGCCCAGGCAGACGCCGGTGTCCACCGTCGCGGCGAGCAGCGCGGCCAACACCGGCTCGAACACTTCGGCGGTGCCGACGTCGCGGGGACCCAGGTGGCTGTCGCCGAAGCAGAACGTGGTGCGGTGCCGCACCTCGGGCCGCAACCGCAGGTGGCAGGAGCCGAACCGGACAGCGGCGCCGTCCGGGTGGTCGAGCAGGTTCAGGCCGCCGTACTTCGGCCGCTCCGCCGGGCGCACGCCCGGTCGCTGGTACGCCCCGCCGAACATCTGCTGCTCCCACCGGTCCCGGTCGCCCCCCGGGTACGCGGTCAGCCCGCCGTTGGAGATGCCGGTCTCGAACTGGCTGCGGTAGACGCCTTCGGTGGCGAGGGCCTGCGCGACCGACCGGCCGTCGGCGAGCAGCCGGTCGGGGTGGAAGTTGAGGGTGATCCGGCCGGCGCGGCCGATCGCCGCGACGAGGTGCGCCGGGTCGGCGCGTACCCCGGTGAGCAGTCGACCGATGGTGGCCCGCGCGTCCGGGCGGTCGCGCAGCGCCACGGTCCGCACGTGCCGCAGCGCGTGGCGCTGGGCCGGGGTCAACGTCGGTGGTGGGCCGGGCTGGCGTGGGGCGACACCGGCGGCGGGCGGAACCGCCGCCGGTGCGCGTTCACAATCGGGTACGGACGACACGGCGACAGGGTCGCCCGACTCCCGCCACCGACGCATCACATTTGTCGGCGGCGCAGGTCAGTGCCCCCGGGCCAGCCACTGCGGCAGCTGCGGCGCTTCGGCACCGATGGTGCTGCTGTCGCCGTGACCGGGGTGCACCACGGTCTGCGGCGGCAGGGTGAGCAACCGGTCGCGGATCGAGTCGATGATGGTGCCGAAGTCGCTGTAGGAGCGGCCGGTGGCACCGGGTCCGCCGGCGAACAGGGTGTCGCCGGTGAAGACGACCTCCTGGGCGGCGTCGTGCAGGCAGCACGCGCCGGGGCTGTGCCCGGGGGTGTGCAGCACGGTCAGCGTGCTGCCGCCGACCTCGATCCGCTGGCCGTCGTGCAGCTCGCCGCCCGGCGGCTCGTCGGGGTGCACCATGTCCCACAGCACCCGGTCGGCGGGGTGCAGCAGCACCGGCGCGCCGGTGGCGCGGGACAGCTGCGGGGCGACCCGGACGTGGTCGTCGTGGGCGTGGGTGGCGACGATCGCGGTGACCCGACGACCGGCCACCACCTTGCAGATGGCGTCCACGTCGTGCGGGGCGTCGATGACGACGCACTCGCTGTCGTCGCCGACGACCCAGACGTTGTTGTCGACGTCGAAGGTCTGCCCGTCGAGGGAGAAGGTGCCGGAGGTGACGGCGTGGTCGATGCGGGCGGTCATCAGAAGACCACCACCGAGCGCAGCACGTCGCCGTGGTGCATCCGGGCGAACGCCTCCTCGACCCCGTCGAGGCTGATCTCCTCGGTGACGAAGGCGTCCAGGTCGAGGCGGCCCTGCAGGTAGAGCTCGGTGAGCATGGGGAAGTCGCGGCTGGGCAGGCAGTCGCCGTACCAGCTGGACTTGAGGGCCCCGCCCCGGCCGAAGACGTCCAGCAGCGGCAGCTCAACACGCATCTCGGGGGTGGGTACGCCGACCAGCACGACGGTGCCGGCCAGGTCACGGGCGTAGAAGGCCTGCTTCCAGGTCTCCGGTCGACCGACCGCGTCGATCACCACGTCGGCGCCGAACCCGCCGGTGGCGGCCTGGATCTCGGCCACCGGGTCGGCCTCGGAAGCGTTCACGGTGTGGGTGGCGCCGAACTTGCGGGCCCAGTCGAGCTTGCGGGAGTCGGTGTCCACCGCGACGATCGTGGTCGCGCCGGCCAGCACCGCACCGGCGATCGCCGCGTCGCCGACACCGCCGCAGCCGATCACCGCCACCGAGTCACCGCGGGTCACCCCGCCGGTGTTCATCGCCGCGCCGAGCCCCGCCATCACACCGCAGCCGAGCAGCCCCACGGCGGCGGGCCGGGCGGCCGGGTCCACCTTGGTGCACTGGCCGGCGTGCACGAGCGTCTTCTCGGCGAACGCGCCGATGCCCAGTGCCGGGTTGAGTTCGGTGCCGTCGGTCAGGGTCATCTTCTGAGCGGCGTTGTGGGTGGCGAAGCAGTACCACGGGCGGCCCCGCCGGCAGGCCCGACACACACCGCAGACCGCCCGCCAGTTCAGCACCACGAAGTCGCCGGGGGCGATCGCGTCGACCCCCGCACCGACCTGCTCGACGATGCCGGCGGCCTCGTGCCCGAGCAGGAACGGGTAGTCGTCGTTGATGCCGCCCTCGCGGTAGTGCAGGTCGGTGTGGCAGACCCCGCAGGACTGCACCCGTACCACCGCCTCACCGGGCCCGGGGTCCGGCACCACGATGTCGGTCACCTCGACCGGAGCGCCCTTGCTGCGCGAGATGACTCCCCTGACCTGCTGGCTCACGCTTTCCTCCTCATCCGCGCCGGCGCGGCGCGCCGCCGTGCTGCGGCTTCGCCGGAGAACCGACGGCGCCGACGATCATTCCCGGAGGCGAACCTACCGCCGCGACCACCGATCGGCACAGTGTCCGGGCGGCCGACCGGCAGGTCCGGCCCGTCGTGCTGGCGTCGGGCGGCGTTACGCCACCGCAGCACCTGCACCACACCCACCGCCCACAGTACGTACTGCAGGGCGAAGGCCCAGCGGTATGCGTCGAGACCGGGGACGGTCTGCCCGGTCGGGGTGGCCACGTCGAGCACTACGCCGATGGCGAGCACCAGGGCGATCGCCGCGACGAAGCCACCGACGTTGACGATCCCGGTGGCGCTGCCCATGCGGTTGACCGGGTTGAAGGTGCGCGCGAAGTCGAAGCCGATGAGGGCACCGGGGCCGTTGAGGGCCAGCACCAGCGCGAGGACGACCAGCAGCCAGCCGGGGGCGCGTCCGGGCCAGAGCAGCACCACCGCCCAGGTCGCCGCGGTCATCCCGTTGATGGTGAAGACCAGCACCGAACGGTGTCGCGGGAACCGGCCGCACAGGTACGCGACCGTCGGCCCAGTGACCAGCATGCCCAGGGTCAGCACGGTCAGCAGCGTGGCCGCCGCGGTGGGGGCCAGTCCCTGCCCCTGCACCAGGAACGGGAAGCCCCACAGCAGCGCGAACACGCTGCCGGAGAACCCGGTGACGAAGTGCGTCCACAGCCCGAGGCGGGTGCCCGGGGCGGCCCAGGCGGCGGCGAGCAGCCCGCGCGGCGGCGGCGCGGCGGCCACTGTCACCCGGTGCGGGCTGTCCCGGATCGCGGCGACGGCCACCAGCAGGATCACCGTGGACACTGCGGCGGCGGTCAGGAAGGCGGTGGTCCAGCCGGTGTGTTCCAGCAGCAGCACGAGCGGGACGGCACCGATAACCGCGCCGAGTTGCCCGAGCGTGCCGGTCAACTGCACGAGCATCGGGTTGCGGCGGCCCGGGAACCAGTACGCGACGATCCGCAGCACGCTGATGAAGGTCATCGCGTCGCCGAGACCGACCAGGACGCGAGCCGCCACGGCCAGGCGTACGTCGGTGGCGAGGGCGAAGCAGAGTTGACCGGCGACCATCAGGGCGCCACCGGTGATCAGGAGGCGGCGGGAGCCGTACCTGTCGAGCAGCATGCCGACGGGCACCTGCATCACCGCGTACACGGCGAGTTGGGCGACGGTGAAGGTGGCAAGCGTCGCGGCGCTGATCTCGAAGCGGTGGGACGCCTCCACCCCGGTCACGCCGAGCGAACTGCGGTGGAACACCGACGCGACGTACGCGCTCAGGGCCACGCCCCAGACCAGCAGCGCCTGCCGGCGCGGTACGGGTGCCGGGTCGGCCAGGCTCACCGCAGGCCCCGCAGCGCGCGGGCGGCGTTGTCGATGTGGCTGGCCACGGTGGCCAGCCACGGTCCGGGGTCGTCGGCGTCGAGGGCGGCCAACTGCGCGGCGTGGTCGGTCAGCGCCATGTCGGCCCAGCGGGGCGAGAGCCGGAAGGTCGTCTCGCCCATCCGCAGTTGCCGGTCACGCAGCCGCTGGTACAACTCGGCGAGGATCTCGTTGCCGGCGGCGTCCACGACTGTGGCGTGGAACGCCCGGTCGGCGGCCATCAGGGCGGTCAGGTCACCGGCGGCGTGCGCGGCGCGCATCTCGGCCAGCCGGGCGGCCAGGTCGGCGCGGATCTCGGCGCGCCGCGGCCAGATCTGCTCGGCGGCGTGCACCTCGACCAGCCGGCGGGCCTCGATGACGTCGGTGATCTCGCGGGCCGAGACCGGCAGGATCAGCGCCCCGCGCTTGGGATAGAGCCGGACCAGTCCTTCGGTCTCCAGCCGCAGCAACGCCTCCCGCACCGGAGTACGCGACACCCCGGTCGCCTCGGCGATCTCGCCCTCGCTGACCAACGACCCACCGGGATGGACCTGTTCCAGGATGGCCCGCTTCAGGTGGCGGTAGGCGCGTTCGGCGGCCGAGGGCGCGACGGTACGACCGACCGGCGAGGGATGCGTCATGTATCTATGATGCGCCTCAAGTCTTTCGGCAGCTCCGGTGGGGTCCTGGCGTTCGTCGGATGCGCCGGCTACGGCCGCGGGTCGTCCTGCTGGTGCCGTCGCGCGTCGTCCTGTTGGTGCTGTCGCCACCCGGGCGTCGTGGCCCAGAACTCCCGCACCACCTCGCTGAACTCCTCGGCACGCTCGACCTGCGGCAGGTGTCCACAGCCGGCGAACACCCGGGTACGGGCGTGCGGCAGCAGCGTACGCGCCGCGGCCAGGTGCGCCGGCGGCAGGATCCGGTCGTCGTCGCCCCAGACCACCAGGGTCGGCAGGCCGAGTCCGGCCAACCGGCCGAGCAAATCGTCGCGCCAGGGCTGCCGGATGCCGCGCACCGTGCCGAGACCACGTGCGGTCTCCAGCACCACCCGGGCGGCGTACGGGTGGCGGGCCACCGCCAGGGCGTGCCCGATCCGTTCGGGGCTGGCCAGCGTCGGGTCGTGGAACAGCGCCCGCTCGGCGCGACCGGCCGTGTGACGGCTGGGCCGCAGCAGCAGCCGGCCCAGGCCGGGCAGGGTGAGCAGCCGCAGCGCCAGGGTCACCTCGCGGCCGAAACCCGCGCTGGCGACCAGGGTGAGGGAGGCGACCCGGGTCGGCCGGGTGACCGCGTAACCCATGGCGACGGCGCCGCCGAGTGAGTTGCCCACCAGATGCACCGGCTCGTCGACGCCGGCCGCGTCCAGGTAGGCGCCGACGAACCGGGCCAGCGCCGGCAGGGTGTACGGCTGGGCCATCGGCAACGATCCGCCGTGGCCCGGCAGGTCGACGCTGTGCACCCGGTACCGGTCGGCCAGCAGGTCATGCTGTTCGGTGAAGTCCCGCAGCGTACGCCCGATGCCGTGCAGCAACAGCACCGGCGGCCCGGCGCCGTCGACGCGGTGATGGACCCGCCGCCCGTCGACGGTGAGGTGCCGGAACCGGGCGGGGATGCTCACCCTTGCGCGGGGGTACGGGGGCGGGACTCGGCGCGGCGGGTCTCGGCGCGGCCGAGGGCGGCCAGCAGGTGACCGTGAGCGGCCGGCGCGACCCGGACCAGCAGGTCGGGAAGGCGGGCCGACCAGCCGATCAGCACCCGACCACGGCGGCGGGCGACACCCCGCAGGATGGCCTCGGCGGCGGTCGCCGGGTCGATGGTGAGCAGCCGTTCGAAACGCCGCCGGCCATCCTCGAACTGGACCCGGTCCACCCCGCTGCCCACCCGCGCGTCGCGGGCGATGCGGGTCCGCACCCCACCCGGATGCACGCAGGTCACGCCGATGCCGTCGGCGGCGAGTTCGTGTCGCAGCGCCTCGGTGAAGCCGCGCACCGCGAACTTGCTGGCCGAGTAGGCGACCTGACCCGCCGGGGCGATCAACCCGAACAGGCTGCTGACGGCGACCAGGTGCGCGCCGGGTTCGGCCTTGAGCGCCGGCAACAACGCGTGGGTCAGCTGCGCCACCGCCCGGAAGTTCACCTCGACAACCCAGCTGAACTCGTCGAAGGTCACCTCGTCGAAGCGCCCTCCGAGGGCCACCCCGGCGTTGTTGACGAGCAGTCGGATCCTCGGGTGCCGGGCGCGGATCTGCTCGGCGACGGCGGCGGTGGCCTGCGCGTCGGCCAGATCGACCTGGTACGTCTGCACCGCCCGTCCGGTGGCACGCAGCGCGGCGGCCACCGCGTCGAGGCCGTCGGCGTCGCGGTCGAGCAGGACGAGGTCGCTGCCGCGTCGGGCCAGCCCGTGGGCCAGGGCCGCGCCGATGCCACCGGCCGCGCCGGTGACGACGGCGGTGCCGCCGGTGAAGTCGAACTTACGCATCGACAGACCTCCGTAGTGCCGAGTCGGCCCGACTGAATCGGACCCCGGGATCGGTGAGCCGCCCGAACCGCAGCAGCAGCAGATCGCGCAGGTAGTTCTGGCGCACCCGCCACGGTGCCCGATGACCCTGCCGGGGCAGCCGGTCGACGCCCCGGCGCACGTACCCGGAGGTGAGCCCGACCAGCGGCGCCCGGCGGTCGTCGGGCGGGGCCAGCGGGGTGATCACCTGCGTGCCGGTGCGGTCCAGGTGCCGCAGCAGCCGGCACACGTACTCGGCGACCAGGTCGGTCCGCAGCGTCCAGGAGGCGTTGGTGTAGCCGAAGGCCAACGCGAAGTTCGGCACCCCGGAGAGCAACGTCCCCTTGTACGCGACGGTCTGCGCCACGTCGACGTCGACGCCGTCCACCCGCAGCGTCATCCCGCCGAGCAGGAGCAGGTCGAGCCCGGTGGCGGTGACCACCACGTCGGCCGGCAGGTGGACACCGGAGGTCAGCTGGATGCCGTCGGTGGTGAACCGGTCGATGGTGTCGGTGACCACGGTGGCCCGCCCGGCGGACACCGCGGCGAACAGGTCCCCGTCGGGATCCACACACAACCGTTGATCCCAGGGGTCGTAGCGGGGGTTGAAGTGGCGGTCGACGTCGTAGCCGGCCGGCAGTCTGCGGGCCGTTCGCCGGCGCAGCGCCCGCCGCACCAGCCCGGGCGCCAACCGGCTGAGCTGGTAGATGGCGGTGACCAGCAGGATGCTCTTCCAGCGGATCAGCGGGTACGCGAGCCGCGCCGGCAACCGGCGGCGCAGCGTGTCGGCGAACGCATCGTCGCTGGAGTGTGCCAGCACGTAGGTGGGTGAGCGTTGCAGCATGGTCACCTCGGCGGCCTGCCGGGCCAGCGCCGGGACCAGGGTGATGGCGGTGGCGCCACTGCCGATCACCACCACCCGACGGTCGCGCAGGTCGAGGTCGGCGGGCCAGTGCTGCGGATGCACGATCCGGCCGGTGAACCGCTCCTGCCCGGTGAACTGCGGGGCGTACCCGGCGTCGTAGCGGTAGTAGCCGGTGCAGGCGTACAGGAAGGCGCAGGTGAGGGTGAGTGTCTCGGCGGTGTCGTCGCGGCGGACCAGCACCGTCCACCGGGCCTGCGTGCTGTCCCAGTCCGCCCGCAGCACCCGGTGCCGCAACCGGATGTGTCGGGTGACGTCGTGCTCGTCGGCGGTACGACGCAGGTAGTCGAGGATCGTCGCGCCCTCGGCGATCACCTTCGGGGCCTGCCACGGGGCGAACGAGTAGCCGAAGGTGATCATGTCGGAGTCGGAGCGTACGCCCGGATAGCGGAACAGGTCCCAGGTGCCGCCGACCTCGTCGCGGGCCTCCAGCACGGCGAACGTCTTGTCCGGGCAGTGCCGGCGCAACTGGCAGGCCGCGCCGATGCCGGACAGCCCGGCGCCCACGATGAGCACGTCGACGTGGTCCGGGGCCATCTGATCTTCCTCCAGGTACGCGAGACGCTGCCTGGGGACCCTATCCGGTGGGGTGGACCAGCGCGGCCTGGCGGGCGTCGGTGACCAGGGCTGCGGCTCAGATGTTCGCGGAGTCCGGCGGCACCGCCTCCGGCAGGGTGGGGGCACCGGCGAGCGGTTCGGTGGCCCGGCCGGGCAGACCCAGGGTGTACGCGGTCATCGACAGCGACCCGTAGGCGTACCCGTCCACCAGCACCTCGGTGCCCTCCCCGGTCGCCCCGGCCAGGCCGGCCAGGTAGAGCAGCGGGATGAAGTGGTCCGGTGTCGGCACGGCGAGGCCGAAGTCGCGGTGGGCGTCGAGGCGGCCGGCCTCGGTCGGGTCGTCCAGCATGGTCGCCTTGGCCGCCTCGTCGAAGCGTTGCGCCCAGTCGAAGCCCTGGTCGACAAGTCGACGGTCGACGCCACCGAGGTTGTGCACCACGTTTCCGCTGGCCACCACCAGCACCCCACGCTCGCGCAGCGGGGCGAGCTTCGCGCCCAGTTCAAGGTGGTAGTCCAGGCCCTTGAAGGCGTTGATGCTCAGTTGCACGACCGGGATGTCCGCCTCGGGGAAGGCGTGCACCAGCACCGACCAGGTGCCGTGGTCGATGCCCCAGGAGTCGACGTCGGCGCCCACCCAGGTCGGGTGCACCACGTCACTGACCTCCTCGGCCAGCTCGGGCAGGCCCGGTGCCGGATAGCGGACGTCGAACAACTCCTGCGGGAAGCCGTAGAAGTCGTGGATCGTCTTCGGGCGCGGCATCGCGGTGACCGCGGTGGCACCGATGTACCAGTGGGCGGAGAC
The DNA here is from genome assembly GCF_002879555.1 of Verrucosispora sp. ts21. Taxonomy (NCBI): domain Bacteria; kingdom Bacillati; phylum Actinomycetota; class Actinomycetes; order Micromonosporales; family Micromonosporaceae; genus Micromonospora; species Verrucosispora sp. ts21. The sequence goes on from NZ_PNOZ01000087.1 coordinate 15,340, forward strand.
CACCAGGATCGCCCGGGGTCGGGGCACCGACCGGCCGAAGGCCCGCCACGCAGCGGTGTACCGGTTGACCTCGAGGGCGTTCATCGGGCTGCCGTGGCCGAAGAACACGGCCGGCATCGTGGACACGGTGTCGTCGCTCATCGCACGTCTCCTGCTGTGGCGGTGGCCCGAGCGTATCCGGCTCGCCCGGCAGCCGGCGGGCCTGCGCCGATCCCGTACGCGACCGGGGGTGCCCTCAGGCGGTCTCGCCCGGGGCGAGATACCGGTAACCGGGGACGGTCTCGGTGAACCAGCCGTTGACGCTGGCCAGGCCCCGGTCGTTGAGCTGGGCGTCGTGGATCGGGAACACCTCGGTCGCGCCGACCGCGGTGGCGAAGTCGATCGCCTCGGTGAGCTTGAGCCAGGATGCCTGTGCCGGGACCAGCAGGGTGCGCACCGGCCGACCCGGCAGGTGCAGCGAGTCGCCCGGGTGGTAGACCGCGTCGCCGACGAGATAGCCGAGGTTGACGCAGTCGGGTTGCCCACCGTGGATGGTGGCGTGCCGTCCACCGACGGCGGTCACCTCGAACCCGGCGGCGGTGAACCGTTGCCCCGGCCGTACCCGGGTCACCGGCAGGCGGGCCAGGTCCGGCAGCACGGCGCCCTCCGGTACGAAGACCGGCACGCCCAGACCGGCCAGCCGCAGCACGTCGACGTGATCGGTGTGTTCGTGGCTGACCAGCACGGCGTCCGCGCCGGCCAGGGCTCGCGGCTCACTCCACGTGCCGGGGTCGATGACCAGCACCGCGCCGTCCAGTTCGAGCCGGACGCAGGAGTGGGTGTACTTGGTTGTCCGCACCCGATGCAGGCTACGGCTCGGCGGTGCGGCGGGTGGTCCCGCTGCGCGTGGCGCGGGTCGCCGGGCGGCGACGTGACGGTGGCGGGTCCGCCACCACCTCGGCCACCGCACACAGGTCGGTCAACGGGTCGGCCTGCTGCGCCGCGCACGCCGCCCGACGCAGCAGGCCCCGCAGGGTGGCGGCCTCCTCGTCGGTCAACGCCGACATCAGGCGTGTCTCGACGTCCCGCAACGCCTCCCGCCGCTGCCGGGCCGCCGCCCGACCGGCGTCGGTGACGACGACCAGTCGGCTGCGCCGGTCGGCCGGGTCGGGACGACGCGACAGCAGCCCGTCGCGCTCCAGGTCGTCGATCAGGTACGTCAGCACGGTGCGGTCGATGCCCAACTCCTCGGCGATCGCGCCCTGGTTACGAGCCGGGTCCCGGTCGGCGGCGACGAGCACCTGGTAGCCGCGTGGCCCGCCGGGCAGGTCACCGACGGTGTGCTCGGCACCACGCAGGTGGGCCCGGAAGAGGACGCCGAGCATCCACCCGAAGTCGTCCCTGATCGGGTCGGTGTGGATGTCGTCGCCGTGGGGACCGCTCATGCCCCCAGGTTAGCCCAGATCACAGATTTTATTGAGCACACATGTTCTATCCGGCATAGCATTGGCGGTCTCCGCTCTCAGGAAGGACGACCGCGATGAGCGACTACGGACACGACCTGATCTTCGGCTCGTTCCTGACCCCCGGCAGCGCCGACGCGACGCAGCCGGTCCGGCTCGCCGTGCTCTCCGAGCAGGTCGGGCTCGACCTGGTCACCTTCCAGGACCATCCCTACCAGCCCGCGTACCTGGACACCTGGACACTGATGAGCTTCGTCGCCGCCCGGACCAGCCGGGTACGCCTGGCCGCGAACGTGACAAACCTGCCGCTGCGTCCACCCGCGGTGCTGGCACGCAGCATCGCCAGCCTGGACCTGCTCAGCGGCGGCCGTACGGAGCTCGGCCTGGGAGCCGGAGGGTTCTGGGACGCCATCGAGTCCATGGGCGGGCGACACCTCTCCCCCGGGCAGTCGGTACGGGCGTTGGAGGAGGCGATCGAGATCATCCGCCAGGTCTGGGACGCCGGTGCACGGGGCGGCGTGCGGGTCGACGGCGAGTTCCACCGGGTGATCGGGGCCAAACGCGGACCGGCCCCCGCCCACGACGTACCGGTCTGGGTCGGGGCGTACAAGCCACGGATGCAGGCGCTGACCGGACGCCTGGCCGACGGCTGGCTGCCGTCACTGCCCTACCTGCAGCCCGGTGACCTGGCCAAGGGCAACGCCGTCATCGACGAGGCCGCCACCGCCGCCGGCCGCTCCCCCACCGACGTACGCCGGCTGCTCAACATCAGCGGACGGTTCACCGAGACCGGCAGCGGCCCGCTGCAGGGCCCGGCCGAGCAGTGGGCCGAGGAGCTGGCCGACCTCGCCCTGACCGAGGGCGTCAGCGCCTTCATCCTGGCCAGCGACGACCCCGACGACCTGCGACGGTTCGCCGCCGAGGTGGCACCGGCCACCCGGGAGCTGGTCGCCGCCGAACGGTGATCGCCCTGCGACGGCCCGACCCGTCGGTGAGAGCGGTCACCGCGCCGACCCGCCGGGCGGCATCATTCGGGGCATGGGGCCAGCACGCGGGCACCGGTTGGTGCCGCACACCGCCGACGTCCGCATCGAGGCGTGGGCACCGGACCGGGCCGGCTGCCTGACCGAGGCGGTCGCCGCGATGGTCGAGTCGTTCGCCGACCTCGCCGGTGCCCGACTCCACGCCGAACGGGAGTTCCGCCCGCCACCGGCCGCCGACGAGGACCTGCTGGTCGCCGTCCTCGACGAGGTGATCTACCGGATGGAGACGGCGGACGAACTGCCGCTGGTCACCGAGATCACCGACGACGAGGGTGGCCTGCGGGTGCGCTGGGGCGTCACCGGCACCGGCGAGGTGGAGCTGACCGGCGCGGTGCCGAAGGCGGTCTCCCTGCACGAGCTGCGCTTCGGCGGCGACGACCTGGGCTGGTGCGGTGCGGTGACCCTGGACGTGTGAACGGCTGCGCCTCAGCCCTTGACCACGCCCAACGGCACCAGCCGGGCCACCTTGCGGCACAACCCGGCGCCCTCGGCCGCCTCGACGACAGCCGAGACGTCCTTGTACGCCGCCGGCATCTCCTCGGCCAGACCGCGCCGCGACGCCCCGCGTACCACGATGTCCCGGGCCTCCAGTTCGGCGCGCGGATCCCCGCCCACACCCGCGGCGACCGCCTGCTTGCGGCTGCGCACCCGCCCCGCGCCGTGGCAGGTGGAGGCGAACGCGGGCGAGTCCGCCACCCCCGTCAGCACGTACGAGCCGGTGCCCATCGAGCCGGGGATGAGCACCGGCTGACCGACGTCCCGCAACTCCTGCGGCAGGTCGGGATGGCCGGGCGGCAGGGCCCGGGTGGCGCCCTTGCGGTGGACGCACAACCGCCGCACCGCGCCGTCGACCACATGCTCCTCGATCTTGGCGAGGTTGTGCGAGACGTCGTAGACCAGGTCGAGCCGCCGGCCCGTCTCCCGCTCGAAGATCCGGCCGGTCGCGTGGGCGAGCAACTGCCGGTTGGCCCGCGCGTAGTTCGCCGCGGCGGCCATCGCGCCCAGATACGTCCGACCGGCCGACGAGGCGACCGGAGCACAGGCCAACTGCCGATCCGGCACCTGGATGCCGTGGCTGCCCATCACCTGCTCCATGGCCCGTACGTGATCGGTGCAGATCTGGTGGCCGAGCCCCCGCGAACCGCAGTGGATCATCACGCAGACCTGGTCGCGGCGCAGCCCGAACGCCTCGGCCACCGACTCGTCGTACACCTGGTCGACGGCCTGGACCTCCAGGAAGTGGTTACCGGAGCCGAGGCTGCCGACCTGGTGCGCGCCGCGCTCGATCGCCCGCTCGCTGACCTGCGCCGGGTCCGCGTCGTGCACCGCGCCGTAGTCCTCGCAGCGGAGCAGGTCCCGCTCGACCCCGAAGCCACGCTGCACGGCGTACCGGGACCCACCGCGCAGCACCGCGTTCAACTCGTCGCGGCTGGTGAGCTGCCACACCGCGCCACTGCCCATACCGCGTGGGGTGGCCGCGCTCAGCGCGTCCATCACCGCCTCCAGCCGAGGCCGCAGCTCGTCGCGGTCCAGGTCGGCGGCGAGCAGCCGGACCCCGCAGGAGATGTCGAAGCCGACCCCGCCGGGCGAGACCACCCCGCCGGCCGCGACGTCGGTGGCCGCCACCCCGCCGATCGGAAATCCGTAACCCCAGTGCAGATCGGGCATCGCGTACGAGGCGCCGACGATGCCGGGCAGGGTGGCGACGTTTGCCACCTGCTCCAGCGACCGGTCGGCCACCGGGTCCGGCAGCAACGCGCGGGACGCGAAGATCACCCCCGGGACCCGCATCGGATCACGCCGGTCGATCCGGAAACGGTACGGCGACTCCTCGACCAGCTCCATCCGCGGCGGCTACCCACGCTCGTGGTGCCTACACCTACCCGCGCATCAGGGCACGGGTACGCCCAGCGACGTGCCGGCCCGGCGCCGTCGTACGTCGAAAGGCGACCCGGATCCGGGTCCGTGGACGGCAGGCGAGCACCGTCGGCGCACCTACCGTTGGCCGCGCACCAGATGGAGCGTGCCCGTCCGGGCACCGATGGGAGGATGCGATGCGCGGCAAACTCATCTGGATCGCCCTCGTCGGCCTGACCTGGGCGGCCATGATGTCGTTCGGTGGGGTGGCAGCCGAGACGGTCATGCTCTACCCGAACATCTTCCAGGACCCGCCGGCCTCGCTGGAGCGGGCCCGCGAGTTCCTCGCCGTCAGCGGCCCCAGCGACTACTTTCCCCCGCTGGGCGCCTCGGTGGTGCTGCTGAGCGTCGCCGCGACGGTGCTCACCTGGCGTCAGCGCGGTCTGCGATGGTGGATCGCCGCCGCGACAGTGGTCTTCGTCGCCTGCGAGTTCCTGTTCTCGGTGGTCTTCTTCTGGCCTCGTAACGAGATCATGTTCGTCGATCCGGCCGGCACCCACTCACCGGAGTACCTGCGCCAGGTCGCCGACGAGTTCGTCGCCGGGCACTGGGTACGACTCGCCGGTGGGGCGGTGACCGCCGCACTGTCCTTCACCGCTCTCCTCCGCTGGGCCCGTACCGACCAGCGACAGGTCCCCTGATCGACGCCGATGCCCGCAGCTCGACCGGCGCCCGGCCGGTGGTCGGCCGGGCTGACCGGGCGGCAACAATGAGTGCCGGCGGCGGATCAGCGAGAAAGAGGCGGGCAAGGTGTCGGAGATGACCGGAACCGCAGGCGTGACCGGACGCACCGGTGCGGGGCGCGTCGCCCTCGGCGGTGGTGCGGTGGAGGGCGGGCTGCGCGCCGACTGTGCCCGCTGCTTCGGTCTCTGCTGCGTCGCCCCCGCGTTCGCCGCGTCCGCCGACTTCGCGCACGACAAACCCGCCGGCCAGCCGTGCCGCAACCTGCGTACCGACTTCGGCTGCGGCATCCACCCCGAGCTACGCGAGCGCGGCTTCGCCGGGTGCACCGTCTTCGACTGCTTCGGCGCGGGCCAGCGGGTGGCCCAGCAGACCTTCGGTGGCCGGGACTGGCGTACCGCGCCGGAACACGCCGGTCAGATGTTCGACGTCTTCGCGGTGATGCGGTCGCTGCACGAACTGCTCTGGTACCTGACCGAGGCACTGCGGTTGCGGCCACCGGCCGACCTGGTCGCGCAACTGTCCGCCGCACTGACCGAGACCGACACGTTGGCCTCGGGCAGCGCGCAGGACCTGCTCGCCCTCGACGTCGACGGGCACCGCGCGAAGCTCAACGTGCTGTTGTCGCGTACCGCCGAACTGGCCCGCACCCGCGGCGGGGCCGCCGGTGCCGACCACCGGGGTGCCGTGCTCGTCGGCCGGGACCTGCGCCGGGTCGACCTGCGTCGGGCGAACCTGCGCGGCGCGACGCTCATCGGGGCGGACCTGCGCGGTGCCGACCTGACCCGCGCCGACCTGACCGGTGCCGATCTGCGCGGGGCGGACCTGCGGGGCGCGGATCTGTCCGACGCCCTGTTCCTGCATCAGGCTCAGCTCGACGCGGCCCGCGGTGACCGGCAGACCCGCCTACCGGTCCGGCTCGGTCGGCCCGCCCACTGGTCGGCCCTGCCGCTGACCCCCCGCCGCACCCGACGACGCTGACCACCTCCGACGCCGTGTCGGTGCGTCGGTCGCCTGGCCACGAAGGTGTCACACGGTGGCGGATCGCGCCTCGGTCATGCCCTGGTTGGCCAGGGCGTCGGCCCGCTCGTTCTCCGGATGTCCGTTGTGGCCCTTGACCCACAGCCAGGTCACCCGGTGCCGGGCGCAGGCCGCCTCCAACTGCTGCCACAGGTCGGCGTTCTTCACCGGCTGCCTGGCCGCGGTCAACCAGCCGTTGCGTTTCCAGGACGCCAACCAACTGGTGATGCCGTTGCGCACGTACGTGCTGTCGGTGTGCAACTCGACGGTGACCGGCCGGGTCAGGCTCTCCAGAGCCTTGATGGCGGCGGTCAACTCCATCCGGTTGTTTGTGGTCGGGGTGGCCTCCCCGCCGCAGATCTCCCGCTCGTGGGTGCCGTAGCGCAACACCGCACCCCAGCCACCCGGGCCGGGGTTTCCGCTGCACGCGCCGTCGGTCCAGATCTGCACGACCCGACCGGCCGCCTCGTCCACCATGCCACCAAACCTACCGAAGCCACCTGCACCGACCGACCACCGGCCACGCGAGCCCGGCGCGAACCCTGGACCCGCGACCCACCCTCGCCCGTGGGCTCAGGGATCCGAACCGACGACCGGCGGGGGCACCCGCCAGACCGGCCGCCGTGACGGTACGACCCGGTCGCGAAGTCGACAGGCGGCATCACCCACCGCTGCGGCGGCCATCGACGGCAGCCGGGTCGAGTTCATCACCGCCAGGTCCTCCGCCACGCTCGTGGCACCGTCGAGGAACCGCAGCACCCGCGACGCCGGATTACTGTCGAACAACCGGGCGAAGAACGCGGGACCGCCGACCAGGTCACGGTCCAGGGCCCGCAGCGCGACCGCATCCATCCAGCGATGCCGACGAGGGTACGCCGGACCCGGCACCGGTGGCCGCCCGGCAGCCAGCGCCCGGGCCACCTGGTCGGCCTGCCGGTACATGGCCGCGAAGGTGAACCCGGTGGACGGGCGGGTCGCACCGCCAGCAGTACCCAGGCGTACCACCCGAGGTGACGGGCGGGCGACGAACGGCCCGTCGGTCATCGGGATGACCCCGTTCTCCACCTCGCCCACGGTGAACCGGGCCGGGTCCAGGCCGAGCAGGTCACAGTAGCCGCCGAGAGCACGGTCGTACGCCGCCCCGGTGAGCAGGTGCGGTGAGAACTCGGTGTACTCGACCAACGCGTACCGGCTGCTGACCGGCAGCACGTACCCGAAGGACACCCCACGGGTCGGCTGCGGCGTACGAAAATCCATCAACACGGCACGGGTCGGATCGAACAACGGGCGGTCCGCCGCCAGCCACCACCCGCGGAAATGCTGCAACCAGTTCGTCCGCCCGGGCCGCTCCGGTGGTCGGGGTCGCGAGTCCAGCACCCAGCCGGCCCGCAGCACCGGCCCATCGGTGCCACCCACCAGCACCCCATCACCATGATCGGTCACCGTGTCGGCGCTGGCGACCACGCGGGTCACGCCCAGCAGTCGCTCCGCCTCGGCCGCCCGGTCATAGATCGGTGACGACCGCAGCATCGCGTACCGCAACGGAGCGACGTCAAGGACGCGCTGCCTCTCGGCGGTGACCACCTCGACCCGCGACCAACTCGCGCTGAGCAACTCGTCCAGGTCGTTGCCGGGCCGGTCCCAGAACGCCCAGGTCCGGTCCTGACCGCGCCGGTGCACCGGATCGACCACAGCAACACGCAGGTCGCGTACGCCATGCCGGGCCAGGGCGGCGAGCACCAGCGAAGCCGCCCCACCACCACCGAGCAGGGCGAGGTCGACCTCCAACGGCACAGAACCCACCCGGCCACGCTGCCACACCCTCCGAACTGTGCACCCTTTGGGGCTCTGGGGTGCCTTGTTGTGGGGTGGTTGCGGTGGGGCTGGGGCGATCGTGCCCGGCTTCGGGCGGTCAGGCTTGATCCCTACGCCGGGCACGGTCGCCCCA
>NZ_PNOZ01000088.1:0-23350 GCF_002879555.1 Verrucosispora sp. ts21
GCCCTTCACACTCGGGCCAACTCCAGCTGCGAACCCCGCTCAACTTCGAAGAGCCTCCATACTGTTCCCCCGTTGGTTGCTGATTCAGGGTGATGAAGCAGATCGTTTGCGCCCTCTGCGTCGCTGCCACAGGGCTGATCTGGGTGGCATGTCGGCTGGCCGAAGTCAGCGTGAACGAAAAATGGCCCGCCACCGGCCGAGAGGGCAAGCTGGCGATCAGCAGCTTCCGAACTCGCAAAACCCGACCTAGTCAATTCGACCACAGGCAAAACGACTGCAGTTACGATGCCGCCTGCGGCCGCCCGAGCCAGAGGACGGCAGTGGACTTGATGCGTCAAAGGAGAAAAAGGGACAGGGAAATGACGGTCGGCATTGCCATCCGTCCGAGGAGAGTAAACCTCCGCATCTGGCGCGTGATAGTCATCCTAATCGATGCACCGGCGGACGGGCAGCCCCTAAAATGGGTAGTCAGGGAAGGCGTTCGGTGCCATGCAACTGGCGAAGACCAGCGCGAGCACCCAGTCCAGGTTGCTGGGCAGGCACAACCGCACCACGAGCCCCGGCCGCCGCAGGCGCGGCCGGGGATCCCGTTTGCGGGGCGGACCAAGACGGCGGTCCAGGTCCGGCGTGAAGTACTGCGACAACCCCCACTTCAGCCCGCTCACCAGAACCATCCCGAGGGTGAACATGCCTACCGTGGCAGCGGCCACCATGATCGCTTCGAGTCTCGAGTCGCCGGCCGAACCCGAACACAGTAGCGACGCTGCCACGTACCCGGCCAGCGGAACCATGCTCAGCCCGAACCACGCCTGAAAGCGGAAGAGGTTCGCCATCTCAGCGTCACCGCCCGAAGGCGGCCAGGCCCGAGCATGGCCACGCACCTCCTCCAGCGTCCAGACGAACCGCTTGTCCCGGTTGGCCAGGCGCACCAACAGCGGCGCCATCACCACGACGAGCGGACGGCCCAGATCCCGCAACCGCCGGCGCGACTGACCAGGCTCGACTTCGACGTCATCATGGGTAATCAAGCAGATCGCATGCCCTCCATGTCGCCGCTGCACCGCCGCTTTGAGTGGGATATCAGGCCCGCCAGCAATTTCGATATCACCTCATCAGGTGTCACCCCGAAATCGCGCGCCGCGTCCGCCTATCGAGCAGCGGCACCACTCCGACTGGCGCTCATAATCGTCGCTGCCACGTCATCGGCCCGGGTGTGCCATCCCTTCCATTTGGCCAGGTTGGATTTTTGCACAGCCCATGCCACCACCGGGTCACCCGACGCGGTCGTGATGGTCAGACCGCCGTAGCCCGGCTCGACCATCACCACCTCATCGAGCGGCACTCGCCTCGACCCACTGGGGTTGCGCACTGTAACGTCGTTATCGGTGAGGATCACCGCTGGGTGGAAGGCGAAGCGAATCGCGGTGAAGACACCGCCCACCACCACGAGGCCAGCGACGAACACATTGGACCCGATGAGCCAGGAAAGAATGCCGGCCAGCGGAATGACGGCAAGTGTCGCGGACCGCCCGAGGAGAGAAACCCTCCATATCTGGTGCATGACAGATATCATAATCTATCTGCCGAAGAATGGGCAGCCCACAAATGGACCAACAGCGCCTCACCGCTGTCCGGTGTCCGGGGCCCGGCCGGTCGCGTAGTTCCACACCGTTCGGACCGGAACCGAGTCGCGGGTGTGCGCCGGTCTCTCCACGAACAACAGCTGCGCCAACTCGTCGATGCGACCCTCCCCGGCCAGGAGCCAGGCGCGGATCAGCCATGCTCCCGGGCCGAGGATGTCCGGTGTCTCGTTCAGCACGACATCCCGGTCGAGCAACAGCAACAACTGCGGCAGCAACTTCTCCAACCGCTGCCGCACCATTGCGGTCACCCGGGCCGCAGAGTCCTCATCAGCGATCCGCCACTGATCCTCACCCGACAGCCCGCCAGAACGCAGCCGTCGACGCCATCCACCGTTGTAGTGCCGAGGCAACTCCGACGCCGGCCGCCCGGTACGCTGCCGATCCCACTCCCACTTTGCCGCCAACACCAAACCGATGTTGATGTAGAAGACCTTCTCCCCACGGCTGGAATGATCCGACGGCTGCACCTCAAAGATGAGCACATCCCCTTCCGGCGAAAACCGGCGAAAGACCCGCCCCGCCTCACCCCGCTCGAAGCCGTACCCGGCGAGCTCGACCGCCAAGTCCTCGATGAAGCCGGCAAACGACGACTGCGCGGACAAGACCAACTCCTTTCCAGCTCGCCGGGAGGCAGCGAGCAGATCATCCTGATGCGGCCACGGTACCGGCGATGGCTCCGGCGCCAAGCACGACGCCGCAGGCTCCCGCGGTAGCGACGACACAGACGCCGATCGCTCCGACCGCGGCGACGGTGACGACCGCCCCGACCACCCACGGATTCTTGATCATCGGCTCCTCGACCTTGACTGGCTTGTACTCCCGGACCGGTTGCGGAGCCGTCACCGGCGGCGGCGGAGGCTTGGGCTTGCGCCAGCGGAATGGACGGTACAGAACCTGTCCCTCGGTAGGACCGTTGAACACCACAACGGACTCCTGGGTGCCTGGCACCGCCGCGAAGACCAGCGACGTCAACGCAAATCCGGGCTTGGCATCGTACTCACCCCCTGCCTTGATTTTGCGCACGTAATGCTTGACGTCCCGATCAGCCTCGTCCGGGCGGTGGGCGATCTTGACCTCCCAGACGTAGATCGTCTTGGTGTCTTCGTCGATGTAGACGATGTCTGCCTTGCCTGGCTCACCGCATGTGCCATTGTGCGACTTCGTCTTACACGCATCCTCGATCTCGTACTCGATGAGTACCATCTCCGGGTCGCCTCCCATGTCCGCCACCTGCTTCTTGATCCGCTCCTGGGCAGCGCGTTGAGCAGCGTTGTGACGGACGTTGTTCAGGAATCCGAGAAAGCTTTGACGCGCCTTCTTCTTCTCCTTCGCCTGCTTGGCATTGTGTTTTCTGACACGCTTGTCGTATTCCGCCCAGCTCTCTTCTTCGAACTTGAGGCCGGAAGGGTCGGAGAGGGTGATGGGGTTGTTGTTGCTGTAGACGTAGCCGTTGATCTGCTGCGGGTCAAGCAGATCCATGACCGGGTCGAGGGAGACGAAGCGCCCAAGGACCGGGTCGTACTCGCGGGCGCCGAGATGGATCAGCCCAGTGTTGTCGATGGTCCCGCCGACGAACCCCTTGTCGTTGGGCCAGGCAGGCGTGCCGCCGCGTGGGGTGCCGTACGGCGTCTGCCTGCGGACGGTGGCCTGCTGGTTGCCGGCTTCGACAGCGACCGTCGCGGTTCCCTGATGATCCGACGAAAGCCAGGTCAGTCCGGCGCTGGTCCGCGAGGCGACCATCGATCCGGCGAACGAATAAAAGCGGGTGCAGGTGGTGGCGCCGGTGCTCGCGTTGTAGCGGATTTCCTGCCCGGGCAGGTAAAGGGTCCTGCCGGTCGGGTCCCGACGGATCAGGCGGTTGCCGTCAGCGTCATAGATGTAGCGCGTCTCTCCGGTCGCGTCGGTAGACGTCTCCAGATGCCCCTCGGGATCCCAAGTCAGAGTCTGGGTGCCTGCCGACGGCGTGGGACGACTGGTCAGGTTGCCCGTCGCATCGTAGGTATAACTGCCCGTGCTGGCACCCGAGGTCGCCGTGACTGCGTGGGGCCGGACGCTGTTTGCCCCGGAGGGCGGGTAGGTGTACGTGGTGGTGGCGTCACCAGTGCTGCGATGCACCACCTCGGAGGTCCGGTTGCCAAGCACGTCGAAGCGCCAGGAGTGCCAGTATGGTGCCGGTCCGCCGAGCGCGGCGACGGTCCGCGATGCGGTGCAGTCGCCGTTGCTGGGCGTCCACGCCTCGGTCAGCCGCCGCACGTGGTCGTAGCTGAAGCACTGGGTGTCGTCGACCGGATCAGGAGCGCTGTCGACGATCTTCATAATGTTGCCGATGTGGTCGTAGCTGTACCGGGTGTCTGCGACGATGTGCGGGGCGACCGAGTCACGATCGGTGCGAACGCCGGTGAGACGGCCGGTTTCCAGCTCTCGGGTGTACTTCTGGAAAACCCGTCCGCCAGTACCGGTGTACAGCTCGATCTGGTCGATTTCGCCGAGGGCGTTGTAGTCGGTGTCGGCAACGTACGACGACTCCTGGTCGCCGAGGAGCGTGTGGAGCGTGGTGGGCTTGCCCAGACTGTCGTAGCCGTACGTCAGTGCCTCGGCTGGCAGTCCCGTGTTGGTCGACGGGAGACTCGTTGAGGCGACCGTGTCGTCGAGATTGTAGGTGTTGTTGTAGTTGTATGTGCCGGTCAGCCCAGTCTCGCTGGACGGGATGACGACCTGGGTATTCCCGGGCAGATAACTGTCGTTGTAGTCCAGGATTTTCACCTGGTATGAGGCCGACCCGACGAACCGGGTCGACTGGGACAGGTAGCCCTTGGCGACGGTGTCGTAGATCCACTGGGCGCGCATCGGGCCGCCCACCTGATTCTCGTAGACGGCACGCTTGCGACCCAACGGGTCGTATAAATAGGCGATCTTCTTGCCGGCCGCGTCGGTGATCGTGGTGACCCGTCCCGCGTTGTCATACGTGGAAACCGTCAGTCCCTTGTCGGGGTCATCGATCTCGGTCTGCCGGCCCCGAACGTCATATCGATAAACCCAGTCGTTGCCCTTGGCGTCGACAACCTTCGTCAGGTTGCCCCGCCGGTCGTAGCTGTACGACGTCGCGTCCCAACTGTCCGCCGTGCCGGGGGTCGGGGTTGGACCGTGGTACTGCCGGAGTTCCACGAGTCGGTCCCGCACGTCGGTGACCTTCGAGGTCGCGGTGCCGCCCTGTGGTGGGGTCAGGTCGGTGCGGTCGCCGGCGTAGTAGGTGGAGGTGCGCCACCGCTCGACGCCGTACGGCTGGTAGATGTCTGCGATGGTCCGGCCGGCTCCGTCGTACGCGATGCGCGTCTGTCTCGGTACGAACGCCTTGTCCGTCGCCGTCAGCAGGGTCCCACCGGGTGTCCCGCTGGCGTGGTAGACGTCGAACTTGAGCGACGCTCGGCCCGCAGTGTCGTAGAACGACTCGGTGAGGAGCCGGCCGCCCGAAGGGGATGGACGTTGCGTTTGCCGCTGACGCATCAGGCCGTCGAAGAGCTCGTATGACCTGACGTACTCTCCGTCGGCATTCAGGCGAGAGGTGGTGATCACCGACGGCGCGTTGGTTCGGATCTGATAGCTGAACGTGTTGTTGGCAGTCTCGGTGGCCATATCTCGACCGGGACCCCAGACTGCCGTCAGCCGTCCGAGCGGGTCGTAGGTGACGTCGGTGCGCTTACCGTTCGGATCGATGATCGACGTGGGCAGGTTCCAAGCCGGATCGAGTGTCGTACGGGTCTCGTGCAGCGATGGGTTCTTGGACAGGGTCGATGTGACCGGAGCATCGGTCGAGGGGGTGAAAGCGATCGTGGTCGCATGGTTCATCGCGTCCCAGGTGGACGTGACTCGGCCGTGGACGTCGTGGGCGTCCCGCTTGATCGTGGTGAAGGTCGGCGCTCCGGCGTTCCAGGCGGCGATCTCGTCGGTGTGCGTGGCAAGACCCTTGCTCGGTGCCGTTTCGAACGCCTGATTGTCGTAACGGATGCGGGTTTCGCCGATGACGTCCGCCTCGGCGAGATTTGCGGGCGTCCCCGCGTCGGCACATTTGACCGCATACGTTTGCATCCGGTGCAACCGGTCGATGATCCATGCATCGGTGTTGCGGGGGGTGTAGTCGTTCTTGGTGCACTGCTCGTCACCAGCGACGCCGTCCAAGCCGAGATCGTCGATGGTTTCGGGCATGCCGTAGCTGTCGTAGGTGGTGACGGTCTTGTTGACCCGCTCACCACGCCCGCCGTCGAGCGTGGTGTGGCGGGCGACGGTGCCGACGCGGGTGAAGCGGGCGGTGACCGTATCCCCGTTGATCGTGCGACTGGCGGTCGGTGCCGACGCCCACGGAGTGTTCAACTCGCGCTGGATCACCGCTCCGCCAGGACCGTTGAGAATCTTGGTTTCGCGGGCCAGGCCCGCGTACCAGTCCTCGTCGTTGATCCCGTCGATGGTGACGGTACGCGAACCACCGGTCGGCCCCAGCTTGTCGCCATGCATGCCGCGGAAGTATCGAGTCTCGGTGTACTCCTGCTCACCGGCATCGCCCACGGTGACGCCGACCCGTCCGTAGCCGCGGTAGTCCGACCAGGTCTTGTGGGCGCGGTCGATCAGTCCGTCGTCGTCGTTGTAGTGCCAGGCGACGCCGCCATAGTAGGTATAGGAATATGCGATCCGGGGGCTCCCGTTTGGTGGGGCACCACCGGTGTTGTCATTCTCGTAGATGGTGGTGACCACATACTTGTGAAACCAGTCGGTGACAGGGCTGGAATAGCCTTCCGGTTCCCAGATCACCGGATAGCAACGCCGGGTGTTGGTATGTGGAGTGGGCATGGCCTGCCCAGCCGTGCAGTCCTGGCCCGAGTAGTTGACGCTGATGGTCCCGCCGGATTCGTTGCGGATCCTCGTGATTCGCATCCAGTTCATCTCCGGAGCGAAATCACCGATCGCGTCGACGCGGTTGGGCAGCTGGACCGGAGTGAATTCGATGTCCGGGACGGAGACACTGCCCCCGGCGAGGCCCGTGTGGGACAGCTTGTCGAGCCAGAGCCCGGCGCGGGTGGTGTCACCGGGATCCGGGAACGTATGTGTGAGCGTCCAGCGCTCCACATTTCGATAGCCGGCACCACTACGCACCTGGGTGGTGATGGTGGCGAGTCGCTTGGTGGACCAGAACGTGGGGTAGAACTTGTCCGGGCACGACGTCGCCGAGCAGGCCATGTCCCACGGGGTGTCCGGCCAGTGCACCTCGTCGCGGGTGGCGCAGTCAGTCAGGCACCGATCGGCAACGCCAAGATCGACTCGCATCGGCGCGTCGGTGTTGAGTACCGAGTCGACACCGTCGATCTGACGGGTTCCGTAGTCGATTCGTTCGAGCCAGCCGCCACGGTCATAGGTGGCGTCATCGGCAGGGTCCAGGTTACGGCCGTACTTGTTCGTCTCCCGCTCGTACCAGTAGGACACCGAGTTGCCGGAAGGGTCGACGACGTAGTCGAGATTCCACCGCCATGCCTGCATGCAATCGGAGTCGGCGAACGCCGCAGCATGACAGGGTTCACCGGGTTCGTTGCCGAATACTGGCACCGTCCAGGTGGAGTTGGTCACCGGCTTGCCGGCGCTCCAACCCGGCAGGCGGTTTCGGCCGAACCAGTACTGCACGCCGTCACCGGTCGTGACGACCCAGTGTTCGCCGTCGTTGTCACCGTTGGTCGCCCCGGTCTTGCGTTCGATGCGTGAGCCGTCGTCGCCACGGAGGTGCCACCGGTTCTGGGCCGCGTTGAAAATCAACTCACCGGAGTTTCCCGGCAATGACAGGGCAGCGTTGTTCGTCTCCCAGCACAAATCTCCGGTCTTCTTGGTGTTGTTGGCCGAGCCGCCCAAGTCCCGCGCACAGGGCTGATAGCGGCGTTCGATGAAGCCGCCGATCGACGCATCAAAACCTTCACCGATCCACGACGGCTGGTTGTTGGAAGCGGCGTGCTGCCCATCGACCGACTGTGACGAGTAGGAGAGCCCTAAGTGCGGGGATGGACCGCCCAGAGCCGGCGGCGTACGCATGGGATACGACCAGGTGAACGCGCCGGTATTGGCACCGACCGCCCAGGTCGCCGAGGGCTTCAACGAGGTGGCCGTGTAGTCACCGGCCGGACCGGCCGGGCCTGCGGTCGCCGCCACCATCGTCGATACTCCGCCGAGCGACACCTCGGCCGTGAGCGACTTCTTCTGGACGTCGTTTCGTGAGGGCAACGGTCTGCCCGCGCACTCGCGCCGCTGTGGGGTGGTCAAGGCGCACTCGGGCAACGACACCAGCCGCAGCCGGCTGGACCAGTCTGCGCCAAAGGCCGTCGCAAAGGATCTGTAGTCGAGGGTCACCACGGATTTGCCCGTGGTTGCCACACCGTCGGCCCTGGCAAGTCGCATCAGCACGCCGTCAACCCGGGCCTGATGCGTGGCTGCGCGGTCGAGAACTTCCACTCGGATCCGCTTGGGAGCCGATGAGTCGCGTGCGAAGCCCGACGCGGAAGCGATGTGTACCGGTGTGCCGGTGGCCCTGATCGTCTGGGCATGGCTGGAGAGTTCAACGACTTCGGTGGCCGGCGCCGGCCATACCGGCGCTGGCTTGGCCGTAGCGACCGCCGGACGTGCGGTCGACTTGGTCTCAGCCGCCGGCGGCTCCACGACCGGCACGGTGGGCACCGGTGCAGCCTGCGATGGGGTGTACGGCTTGGTGGGCGCGGCTTGCGCTGGCGGGGCATGGAGCAGGCCAGCTGCCACGGTGGCCGCAATGCCTGTCGCTGCAGCTGAGTACCACCGTCCGCTGCGCCACCGACCGATTACGCTCAGTGAGATTCGAGAATCGGCTGAGGACATGCATGTCTCCATAGATCGCCAAGCGAGTGGAAGAAGCCGGACGGTGTCTGCGCAGCGACACCGTCCGGCCGCGATTGATCAGGAAGTGGGAGGGTTGAACCGCAGGCCCAAGCCGGGCCGCAGGACGGGTTGCCGGTAGGTGTACTGGATCGCGGCGGTGCCGTCGGCGTTTTCGATGCCGATGGTGGCGGCGCCGCCGCGTTCGAGGAAGGTGCCGTCGTTGTCGGTGTAGGCGAAGCTGTAGCCGCCGGCTTCGTCGAGGATGGCTTGGAAGGTGACCCGGGTACGGGGGTCTTCGTAGGAGTGGACGTTGCGCCATTCGATGACGTACTGCCGGTTGGGTGCGGTGCCCCGCACGGCGGTGCGGACGCTGGCGTTGGCGTCGACGACCCAGTCGTGCCAGAACGGGTAGAGCGCCGCGTTGGCTTCCTCCGGGCTGGCCGCCGAGGGGATCGGCCAGGCGTCAGGTGACGGCTCACCGGGGTCGATGAAGCTGACCAGGCCGTTGATGTCCACGTAACCGGTGTTGTAGGTCTGCCCGTACAGGCTCACCGGGAAGGGCAGGGTGACCGGGGTGTAGGCGTCGTCGCCGGTGAGCGACAGGACGGTGCCGTTGGCGGGGGTGTAGGTGACGGGTTGCTCAGCCAGTTGGTAGCCGCCGCCGGCGGGCGTGGAGCCCAGGTGGTAGTCGGCGCTGATCTGGGTGTTGGTGCCGACCACGACCTGCCGCACGTCCGAGCCTCGGCAGGCGCCGCTGGGCACGGTGGCGATGACGGCCCAGCTGCCGGCGGGCACGTCGGTGATCTGGTAGGTGCCGTTGGCGGCGGTGGTGGCCGTCTTGTCCGCCACCGCGACCGTCGCGCCGGTCACCGGGTTGCCCTGGCAGGTGACAGTGCCGGCCACGCTGCCCTGACCAGGCGGGTTCGGGGTGAACGTGACACCCTGGCCGCTGGCCAGCCACGGCTCGCGGAACAGGTACTGGAAACCGATGGTGCCGTCACCGTTCTCGATGCCGACGGTGCCCTCACCGCCGCGCTCGATCGGCTTGTTCGGGTCGATATCGGCGTAGGCGAGGGTGATCTCGCCGTTCTCCTGGAAGATCACCTCGAAGGTGGCGCGGGTGCTGGTGTCGCCGTAGATGTGCACGTTGCGCCACTCCACGACCCACTGCCGGTTCGGGGCGGTGCCGCTGATCCGGGTGGCGATCCGGGCCGCAGAGTCGACCACCCAGTCGTCCCACAGCACGTAGACGGACGCGTTCGGCGAGCCATCCACCGCCGGTGAGGGGATGGTGCCCGGCCAGGAGCCGATCCACCCGAAGTACGCCGGGTCCTTGAAGCTGATCAGCCCGTTGGCGCTGATCCACGCCGAGGTGTACGACTCGCCGTAGAGCTTGACCGGGAACGGCGGGTTCTTCTGCCACACCGTCTCATCACCCTGCCAGCCCTCGACCACGTCACCGGGCACGAAGGTCCGCGGACCAGCGGTGCACTTGTAACCGAACTCGTCACCATCGACCATCACCGACAGGTCCACATCCGAGGTGCCGCCGGCATAGTTGATGATCTCGCGGGCGTACTGGCCGGCACACCGACTGTCGCCGGTCGACGCCGCGACCTTGTACTCCCCGACCGGCACCGCGGTGAACTGGTAACTGCCGTCGGCCGCGGTGGTGGTGCTGCGGTTACCCGGGTTCAACGTCACCGTCGCCCCGGCCACCGGGTTACCGGTCACCGCCGTGGTCAGCACCCCTTCGACCGCACCTGCGGGTGCCGGCGTGTAGGTGATCGAACTGTTCGCCGTCAACGCCGCCTCCTGGAAGGAGTACAGCGCCGCCACCGTCCCGGACGCGTTCTCCAGACCGACCGTCGCACCGGCACCCTGCTGGATCGGGGTGGACATCGCACCGTAGTGGAACGTGATCCGCCCGTCCTCATGGAAGATCACCTCGAAGGTGATCCGCTGCGCGTTGGTCGGCCGGAAACCGACGTTGCGCCACTCGATGACGAACGACCGGTTCGGTGCCGTGCCCATCGTCTGGGTCCGCACACTCGCCGACGCGTCCACCTCGAGGTCGTCCCAGAACGGCGCCACCACCGCGTTCGGTGCCGCCACCGTCGGCAGCGTCGGGTTCACCCAGGTGTCCGGCTCACCCGACACCGGCCCGAAGCTCACCAGACCGTTGGTGTGCACCCGCCCAGAGGTGTACGACTCGCCGTGGAAACGCACCGGGAACGGCAGCGAGACCATGGACACCGCGTCGTCACCGGTCAACGGCAGCACCGTCGACGCGGACACGAAGCTCGACGCCCCGGTGGCACAGGCGTAACCCATACCACCGAAATCCGGCCCGAGCTGCAGGTTACGGACCAGATCGGCGAAGAGCTCGACCTGCTCGCGCGCCACCGCGCCACAGCGCCCGGCCATCCGCACCGACACGGTGTAGCTGTCCGCGACCAGGCCGGTGAAGCTGTACGCACCACCGGCACCCGTCGTGGTGCTCACCCCACTCGGGTCCAACGTCACCGTCGCGCCGACCACCGCGGCACCCGCCGCATTCGTCAACACACCCGAGAGGTTGTGCAGTTCCAGATCCGCTTCGCTGTCCGGGCGGGCGAACGTGATCGCCTTCGTGTTCGCCAACACCGGCTCGGCCACCGAATAACGCAGCCGGTCCTGACCGTCAGCCGCCTCGATACCGACGACCGCGTGCGCACCTCGCTCGGCGGAGTTGTCCATCTGGTCGTAGTTGGTGACCACCGTGCCGTCCGGGGCGAGGGTCACCCCGAAAGACAGTCGCTGGGCGGTGTTGCCCTTGCGGTGCACGTTGCGCCACTCCACCACGAACCGCTGGGCGGCACCGGAGCCGGTGGTCGCGGTACGCACGCTGGCCGAGGCGTCGACGACCAGGTCGTCCCAGAACGGGGCCACCACGGCGGCCGGAGCCACCGGAGCCGGCAGTTGTCCCGTGTACGGGTGGGAGCCGCCCGGGTCGGTGAACGACAGCAGACCATTGGTGTCCACCCAGGCGTTGCGGTAGGCGCCGCCGTAGAACGGGAAGGCGAACGGCAGGGGCACGGCGGCCACGGCGTTGTCGCCGGTCAACGCCAGCACGGTGGACCCGGTCGCGAACGCGGCCGTCTGCTCGGAACAGGTGTGTCCCAGATCGTCGCTGAACGCCGAGAGGAAGATGTCGAAGGTGGCCGCCTGGCCGTCGATCTCCAACGACCCGTTGAAGGCCTGGCCACACCGGCCACCGAACGTGGCGGTGATGGTGTACGTGCCGGGCCCGAAGCCGGTCAGCGCGTAGCTGCCGTCAGCGCCCGAGGTGGCCTGGTGACCGCCGGGCTGCAACTGCACCACGACGCCGGCACGGGGAAGGAAGTTCGCGTCCCACACCGTGCCGGACAGGAACGCGGCCGGTATGACCGTGAAGGCGCCCTGGTTCAGGTCGCTGACCCGGTTGCCGTCGTCGACCGCAACGGCGTACACCGGTCGTTCCCCGGTCAAGCTGCCGACGCTGATCGTGATCGTGGCCGTTCCGCCTGCGGTGTTGGCGTTCACGGTGGTGCCCAGTCCGGTGCCGTCCGGGCTGTACCTGAACTTGGTGACGTTCGTGTCGCCGCCGGCGTCGAACCGTACGGTCAGCTGACCGCCGGCGGTCACCTCGGCCCCGTTCGGGAAGGTGATCTTCGGCTGCAAGGGCACGGCGAGCTTCGCCAGGTTGGCAACGCTCTCGGTGAAGTTGTAGAACCGCACGTCGTCCACGGTGCCGGCGAAGAAGCTGTCGTCCCCGCCGTTCCACTTGCGCTTGCCGACTGCCACGTCGGTCGTGGCGTTGAAGCCACCGACCAGGGTCGCTGTGCTGGTCTGGAGCACACCGTTGACGTAGAGCGTCATCCGCTTGGTCGACGCGTCGTACATCCCCGCGAGGTGGGTCCACTTGCCTGCGGTGGGGGCGGCGTCCGACAGCACGCTGTACAGCCCCGGGCTGTCGACGTCGCTGGATGCCATCGTGAACCGCCAGCGTTGATTGGCACCGGCGTAGCCGAGGTGATAGGCGGACGACCGGGTGCCGTTGGCGCTGATCACCGTCTGAAGACCGCTACCGGCAATAGAGTTGATCTTCACCCAGGCCGCGACGGTGAAGTCCGCGTCGGTACGGACCTGAGTCGAGACTCCGGTGTCGGGATGCGGAGTGGTGAGGGCGCCGGCCCTCGTCGCCGCCGCCGTGCCGGGCAACGACAGCGCGTTGCCCACCCCGGATCGGCCCGCGACCCGGGTCGCCGACGCGCCGACGGTCAAGGTGTTGCCGTGGCCGGAGACGTCGGCGGCAGTGGTGCCGGTCTCCTCGAACGTCCACTCGGCGGCCGGACCGGAGCCGGCCCGGACGCTGAACGAGTAGGTCACCGGGGTGGAGAAGCGTCCCGCATGGTCCTTCGACCACACGTACAGCACATTCACACCATCATGCAGCGGAGTCACCGCGAGCGACGCACCATAGTCGGTCGTCCGCGCCGGGACGGTCTTCGCCGCAGTCAACACGCCGGAGTCGAGACTGTAGGCGTACTCCTTGACCTCATACGGACGCGTGCCGGGCGCAGCGATGCTGAACGTGCCCGAGATGCCGACACCACCGCGCGGCGTGCCGTCATTGAGGTACGACGTGGAGGTGACGCTGGCCGGTGGCGGCGGTGGTGTGGCGTCCACGGTGAACTCGCACGTCCCGGACCAGGCGCTGTGATGAGACCCGTCCCAGGTCCGGGCCTGCCAGACGTAACTGGTGCCGTCGGTCAACCGGCCCGAGGGAATGGCCCGCGACGCGGTCGACGGGTTACCCGCCGACTGGGAGACCTTGTTCGACTCGCTCCGCGCGCCACCGACCGGCCACCAGTAGAAGTCCGTGGTCAGTGACTGCTGGGCGGTGTCCGGGTCGGAGTGCTTCACCGCGAGGATCGGCGTCGTCGTCAGCACGTACGGCCGCGCCGTGCCGGTGGCGCAGGTCTTGCCGTCTGACTTACGGTCCGACGGCGCGTTCGGGCTGGTGTTGTAGGTGATCGCCAGCTTCGGCGAGGAGTGGTTGAACCTCTTCCACTGGTTTTTGGTGCCCTCGTCGACCGCGCGCAGGCCCACCGTCATGTTTGACGACTTGGCGGCCGCCACCTTGGTCACCATCGACTTCACGTTGAACTCGATGGTGCCCGTACCGAGACAACCGTGTGCCGCGCCGTACTTGCGGTTTCCGACGGTCTGTGCGGTGTAGCTGCTGTTCCAGGTCGGCTGGTTGTTCCAGGTCGTGCTCGACGAGATCGCGCCGGTCAACCACAGCTTCGCGTTGCTCTTCGGGCTGCACGTCCACGCGTGCCGCTGCTCGATACGGAACTGCGCGGCGAGGATGTGCTTGCCCGCCACGGCGGAGGTGTTCATCCGGAACAGCGACCGAATGATGTGGTCCGCGCAACCGGAGCAGTCCTCGGTGCGCCCAGCACCCGCCGAGCCGTACGTCGAGCCGTTGTTCAACGCCGACGCATTCTTCCAGAACGAACTCGTCTTGTACTTGCTCCACACCGAGGTCCACGAGTTGCTGACGACCCCGCCCGTCCACGACGGGTCGATGTAGATGGGCAGCTTCGTGTCGGGGTCGGCCAGCATCTTCTTGTCCGGCATCAGCGTCATCACGTCGCCGTCGACCCGCACCGGCATGACCGCACGCCGCGCCGCTTCCTCCGCCGGCTCACCTGGCGTGGCCTTGGCGGATCGCTCCTGGGTAGCCTCTTCCTGATCAAGCTGCCGCTGCTGCTCGCTCGTGCTCGGCTTGCGCTGACGATCGGTGCCGCGGGTCCGCTCGTCCTGCGGGACCGCCGCATCGGCTGCGGTGTCCGGGGTACCCGAGGAGTCCCACATCAGCGGCGCCGGGGCCGCGAAAACCGTGGTGCCCTTGGCGTCGCGAGCCACCAGCCCACCCGAGCTGTTCGGAGTCACCGTCACGCCCTTTGCCGCCAGGCCGAATCGCAGCGTCGACAGCTTGGGATTCGCCGCCGCCTGGCGGGTCTTCACCACGAGCACCTCGGAGAAACCCAGTGGCTGCGCGGTGACTCGCAGATCCACATCGGGCAGGACGTTCCGGTAGACCGCCGTCGCACCTTCCAGCACGGGCTTCGGCAACCGACCCGGCCAGGACATCGCCAACTCTCGGGTGCCGTCGCGCAGTTGGGCCAGCGGCGCGTCACCGCCGGCGGAGAAGACCATCGGCAACACCGTCGCGCGGGGCGCCACTCCCTGGTCGGACACCTTCAGCGTGGTGTCCACCGGCACCCAGGACTTCCCCTTACGCACCCGGGTCGGCTCGATCGTCTGCTCCAGGGTGCGGGAGTCGTCGGCGTTGAGGAAGGTCTGCGACCATTCCGTCCGCTCGGCGAGAATCTCCACCCGCCGGCCACACACCTCCACCATGCGCCGCGCCGAGGCGGCGTCCGGCTGTTCATCGACGCACACCGGCGCCGGTGGCGCCGCTTGGGCCGCTTGGGCCCGGGCCGGAGCGACCAGGCCGCTGGCTACCAGTGTGGCGGCGATCGCCGCCGCCCACCAGGACCGAGACATGCGGATACGAGCAACAGCCACCAGACACCCCCGTGCGGATAAGCAGTGCACCGGACTGTATTGACCGAGAATGATCTATGTAAAGGGCCGTCACAGCTTGACACCACAAATCAGGCATCGACGGCGCAACCGATCCGCGAACTCACGCAAGGTGATCGCCCGGCCGCCCTGAGCATCAAGCGCGACGCCACGTCGCCCGCGACCACACCGTCCAGGACGGTGACTGTGCCGAGAGTGGACGGTGACCGTGCCGGCTGCCGACATGCGTAGCGTCGAGGGATGACATCGGTGCATGAGAACCCGGCAGTGGCGGATCGGTGGGTGCGAACTCTTACCACGAGCAGCGCCCCCCGCATCCAACTGGTCTGCTTTCCGCACGCCGGTGGGACGGCCAACTACTTCCTGTCGCTGGCCCGGGCGCTGCCAGCGGAGGTGGAGGTGTTGGCGATCCAGTATCCGGGGCGGCAGGACCGACGTGCCGAGCGCGCCCGTACCTCCATTGCGGAACTCGTCGACGAGGCGGACGCAGTGCTGCAGGCTCGGCTCGCCGGGCCGTTTGCGTTCTTCGGGCACAGCATGGGTGCGGTGATCGCACACGAGGTCACCCAGCGGCGTGCCCGGGCCGGTGCCCGACTGCCGCAACGGCTGTTCGTCTCGGGTCGGCGCGCGCCGGATCAGCCGCCGTGCCGGCCGGATCCGCCACGCACGGACGTCGGGATCCTGGAAGATCTGCGCGAAGCCGGTGGCACCCATCCGCTGTTTCTGACCGATGCCGAACTGCGCGCCGAACTCCTGCGGGTCATGCGTGCCGACTATCAGGCCATCGACTCGTACGCGTGGCATGCGCAGCCGCCGGTGAACTGTCCGATCACCGCCCTGACCGGTGACGCCGACCCGCAGGCTGCCGTCGCGGCGGTGCGCGCCTGGTCGGCACACACCTCGGCCGGGTTCGACCTGCGCGTCTTCTCCGGCGGGCACTTCTACCTCGACGAGCACCGGTCGGAAGTGGCCGGCGCGATCGGTGAGGGACTGCTTCCACTGCCCTGAGGGCCGGTCATCCCCCCAGCGGGGGTGACCGGCCCGTCGGTGCGGGTCAGCGTGCCGAACTGGTGGCCAGCGCCGGTGGCAGGTACCCGACCTCGGTGAAGAATCGCAGGTAGGTGTCCAGTACGTCCGCGGTGACCGGGGCCGGTGGCAGACCGGCGGCGGCCAGCGCGGCGTCGGTGTCGGCGGTGTCGATCACCGGGTAGAAGGCGTCGGTGTCGGCGACCATCAGCTCGAACGCGTCGAGCAGCGGGTAGAGCGCGTTGTCCCGGTCGGCGAGCACCGCGGCGTGCCACTCTGCCCAGCTGGTGACGGTCAGCTGGTGTCCGTGGGCGCGGAGTCGGTGCAGGATGTCGCTCCAGGCGACCCGCTCGCTGTTGTAGAGGTGGTGGGTGCTGCCGATGTGCTTCGAGTCGGTGGACAGCGCGATGATCGACGCGGCCACGTGGTCGACCGGCACCAGGGGGACGCTGCCGCCGAGGCTGTCCGGAACCGTGCCGGCCTGGATCAGTCCCTTGATGCTCAGCCACAGGTAGTCGCGGGTCTGGCAGGCACCGTGGCGGCGGTCGCCGGAGACCAGGTCCACCCGGTACACCGAGACCGGCAGACCACGCTCGCGGGCCAGTCCGATGATCTGCTCGGCGACCCATTTGCTCTGCAGGTAGCCGCTGGGCAGCAGGTCGGCCGGGCCGGTCGGGTCGTGCGGGCCGTGGCCACGCCCGTCGGGGGCGGGGCCGGCGAACACGCCGGTGGTCGAGACGTAATGGACCGGTACGGTGCGCTGCGCGGCGGCCAGGCGCAGCACCTCGCGGGTGCCGTCCACGTTCGCGGCGCGCAACGTGGCGTACGGCTGGAGCCAGTTCACCGTCGCCCCGGCGTGGTAGACGACGTCGATGTCGCGGGCCAGTGCGTCGAAGGTGCCCGGGGTGAGGCCGAGGCGGTCGGCGGCGAGGTCCCCCACCACGGGTACCACTCGGCCGGGGTCCAGCTGGTCCTCGATGCGGTACCACCGGGCGGTCTCGCGTAGCCGCTTCCATGCGTCGTCCGGGTCGTTCGCCCGGATCAGGCAGTGCACCGTGGCGGTGGTCGTGGCCAGTAGTTCACGGAGCAGGAACGCGCCTACGAAGCCGGTGGCGCCGGTGAGCAGGATGTGCCGGGGTGCGCCGTCGGGGATGGAGCCGGGCGTCGGACGGATGTCGTCGGGCAGCGTGACGTCGGCGGTCAGGTCGAGGCCGGCCGACTGTTCCGGGCCGGTGTCGAGCAGGCTGGTGTGCAGATAGTCGGCCAGGGCTTGCGGGGTGGAGTGGTCGAAGACGGTGGTGGCGGGTAGGGCCAGGTCGGTGCGCTGGGCCAGCCGGTTGCGCAGTTCGACGGCGAGCAGCGAGTCGATGCCGAGGTCGGTGAACGTGCCGTCGGCGGGCAGGTTGTCGGTCCCGGTGCGGCCGAGCACGTCGGCGGTGACCGTGCGGACCAGGGTGGTGAGGGCTTGGCGGCGTTCGTCGGCGGAGAGCCCGGTCAGGTCGGTCAGCTTGTCGGCGGACCGGTCCGCGTCTGCGGGTTCGCGTCGCACCGTCGGCGGCAGCAGGGTGCGCAGCACCGCCGGCACGGTCTCCGGGCGGGCGCGCAGGGCGGTCAGGTCGATCGGTACGCCGATGAGCGTCGGGTCCGGATGCCGCAGCGCCGTGTCCAGCATGGTCAGGCCGGTGGCGGGGTCGATCTGCTGATAGCCGGCGCGGGCGATGCGGGACCGGTCGGCGTCGGTGAGGTCTCCGGTGATGCCGCTGCGGCCGGCCCACAGGCCCCAGGCGATCGAGGTGGCCGGCAGGCCGGTGGCGTGGCGGTACGCGGCGAGCCCGTCGAGGAAGGCGTTGGCGGCGGCGTAGTTGCCCTGCCCGGCGCCGCCGATGGTCGCGGCGAGCGAGGAGAACAGCACGAACGCGGCCAGGTCGAGGTGGCGGGTGAGTTCGTGCAGGTGGGCGGCGGCGTCTGCTTTGGGGCGCAGTACCCGGGCCAACCGGTCCGGGTCGAGGTCGCCGATCAGGCCGTCGTCGATGGTCCCGGCGGTGTGGAAGACGGCGGTGATCGGCGGTGCGGCCGCCAGCGCGGCGCGCAGCCCGTTCCGATCGGCCACGTCACAGGCAACGACCCGGGCGGTGGCGCCGACGGCGGCGAGGTCGGCGATCAACTGGCGGGCGGCTGGTGTGTCCGGTCCGCTGCGGCTGAGCACGAGCAGGTCCCGGACGCCGTGGCGGGTGGCGAGGTGTGTGGCTACCAGGGTGCCGAGCGAGCCGAGCCCGGTGACGAGCACGGTTCCGGCGCTGAGGCGGGGGCCGGGTCCGGGTGGGGTGGTGACCCGTTCGGCGCGGGGCACGTACGCGGTCCCGGCCCGTACCGCGATCTCCGGTTCACCGGTGGCGGCCAGGCTGGTCAGTAGTTCCGGGGTGGGTTCGTCGTCGAGGTCGACGATGACGAGACGGCCGGGTTGTTCGGTGGTGGCGGTGCGGGCCAGTCCGTGCAGGGCGGTGGCGGCCGGGTCGGTGACCGGGCCTGGGCCGGTCGCGCCGCGGGTGAGCAGCACGGCCGGTGGGCCGGACGGGGCGGCCAGGTGGCGGCGCAGGGTGTCGAGCAGGTCGGTGGTACGCCGGTGCAGGTCGGTGGCCAGGTCGCCGGTTGCGGTGGCGCGACCGTCGATGATGGCGGGGGTGGGGCCGGTGGTGGTCGGTACGGGCATCGGCTGCCAGGTGATGCGGAACAGGGCGTCACCGGGGCGGTGCCGGGCGTGGGCCAGGGTGTCGGCGTCGACCTCTCGGGTGCGGACGGTGGCGACGGTGGCCAGCGGTTCGTCGTCGCCGGTGGTGAGCAGCAGGCCGCGGGGGGCGCTGCCGTTGCCGGCCGGGTCGGTGACGATGGTGCGTACCCCGGCCGTGGTGGCGGCGCTGCGCTGCACGGCCACGTCGCGCCAGTGGTACGCCTCGCCGTGGTGGCCGGTCGCGGCCAGCGCGGCGTGCAGGAGTTCGGGGTGCAGCACGTAGTTGCCGGCCGTTTCGCCGTCGGGCAGCCGCACGGGCACCGGCTCGCCCTCGGCCGTCGGGATGGACGCGGCGTCGGCGGCCAGGTCGCCGGTGGCGAGCAGGGTCCACGGGACGTCGGTGTCGTCCGGGCGGCCGTGCAGGGTCACCGGCCGGGTGTCGCCGGTGGGCGCGCCGACCCGGATCTGCACGCGCAGACCCCGGTCGGGGCAGATGACCGGGCCGGTCACGTCGAGGCGGCGCAGCACCGGTCGGCCGCACTCGTCGCCGGCCCTGATGGCCAGTTCCACCAGGGCCGACGGTGGCAGCAGAACGGCGCCGTCCACCCGGTGGCGGTCCAGCCAGCGGTGGGTGGCGGGGGCGAATCGGCCGGTGAGGACCAGCTCGCCGGTGTCGGGCAGGGTGACGGCGCCGGCCAGCACCGGGTGGTCGGCGGGGGTGAGGCCGAGGGCGGCCGAGTCGGCCGGGGGCGGGGTGACCCAGAACCGGCGCCGTTGGAACGGGTAGGTGGGTAGGTCGACGTGCCGGGCGCCGGTACCGTCGAGCACTGCCCGCCAGTCGACGTGGTGACCGTGCCGGTGCAGGGTGGCCAGCGCGCCGGTCAGGGCACCCACCTGGTCGTGGCCGGTCTGTGCAGGTACCGCCACGCCGGTGTGGTCGGTGAGGGTGGCGGCGACCGCCGGGGTGAGCACGGCCGCGGGGCCGGCTTCGAGGAAGGTGGTGGCGCCGGCGTCGGCGAGCGCGCGGACGCAGTCCTGGAAGCGGACGGTGGCGCGGACCTGCCGTACCCAGTAGCCGGGGTCGGTCAGCAGGCCGGGGGTGGCGAGGTCGCCGGTCACGTTGGACACGATCGGCAGGGTGGGTTCCCGGTAGGTGAGGGTGGCGGCGACGCGGTGCAGCGGGTCGAGGACCGGGGTGGTCATCGGCGAGTGGAAGGCGTGGCTGACCGCGAGCCGGTGGGTGGTGATCCCTTGGGCGGCGAGTCGTTGCGCGACGGCGAGCACGGCGGGTTCGGGGCCGGCGAGGGTCACTGCGGCAGGGGCGTTGACGGCGGCGATCACCACGTCGTCGTCGTGCTCGTCGAGCAGTGCCTGCACCTGGTCGGCGGGGGCGGCGACGGCAACCATGGCGCCCCCGGGCGGGAGGTCCTGGAGCAGTCGGGCGCGGGCGGCGACCAGGGTGACGGCGTCGGTCAGGTCCAGTACTCCGGCGACGTGCGCGGCGGTGATCTCGCCGAGGGAGTGTCCGCCGACCATGTCGGCGCGGACGCCGAGGGACTCGGCCAACCGGAACAGCGCCACTTCCCACGCGAACAGTGCTGGTTGGGTCCAGCCGGTGTGTGCCAGTTTCCCGGCCCGGTCGGTGCCGTCGGGGGCGAACAGGACGTCGCGTAGCGGCTCGTCGAGGTGTGGGTCGAAGGCGGCGCAGACCTCGTCGAGCGCGGCGGCGAAGGCGGGGAAACGGGTGTGCAGGGCAGCACCCATGCCGGGGCGTTGGGCCCCTTGCCCGGAGAAGATCACGGCGAGGCGTCCGGGTTCGCCGGTCGGGGTGGTGTCCGGTGCGGCGGCCAGCGCGGCGAGGCCGTCGAGCAGGCCGCTGCGGTCGGCGGCGACCACGTGTGTGCGGTGTCCCAGTGGGGTGCGGTGCAGGGCGAGGGTGTATGCCGCGTCGGCCGGTTCGATGTCGGGCCGGTTGCTCAGGTGCGCGTGCAGCCGGGTCGCCTGGGCGCGCAGCGCGGCGGCGGTGCGGGCGGAGAGCAGGAACGGGTACGGGCCGGGCTGCCGTGGTGTGTCCGGTTCCGGTTGCTCGGGAACGTGTTCGAGGATGATGTGGGCGTTGGTGCCGCTGACGCCGAAGGACGACACGGCGGCGCGGCGGGGGCGTTCGGTCTGCGGCCATGGGCGTGCCGAGGTGAGCAGGTCCAGTGCGCCCTGGGTCCAGTCGACGGCTGGGTTTGGTGTGTCGAGGTGCAGGGAGCGGGGGGCGATGCCGTGGCGCATGGCCTCGATCATTTTGATCGCGCCGCCGGCTCCGGCGGCGGCGACACTGTGGCCGATGTTGGACTTCAGCGAGCCGAGCAGCACCGCAATGGCGCGGTCCTGCCCGTAGGTGGCCAGCAGGGCCTGGGCTTCGATCGGGTCTCCGAGTCGGGTGCCGGTGCCGTGGGCTTCGATGACGTCGACGTCGGCGGGGGTGAGCCGGGCGTCAGCCAGGGCCTGCCGGATGACGCGTTGCTGGGCCGGGCCGCTGGGCGCGGTGAGGCCGTTGGAGGCGCCGTCGGAGTTGATGGCGGAGCCGCGTAGGACAGCGAGGATGCGGTGGCCGTGGCGGCGGGCGTCGGTGAGGCGTTCCAGCAGGAGCAGGCCGACGCCTTCGGCCCAGCCGGTGCCGTCGGCGGTGGCGTCGAAGGATTTGCAGCGGCCGTCGCGGGCGAGGCCACGCTGCCGGGAGAAGTCGATGAACCCGCCGGGGTGGCCGTAGACGGTGCAGCCTCCGGCGACGGCGAGGTCGGCTTCCCCGGCGCGCAGGGCGCGGGCGGCCAGGTGCAGGGCGACCAGGGATGAGGAGCAGGCGGTGTCGACGGAGAGTACGGGTCCTTCGAGGCCGAAGGTGTAGGCGATGCGGCCGGAGGCGATGCTGCTGAGCCGGCTGGTCATCATGAAGCCGTCGAGTTCGGGTGGGCCGTCCAGGCCGAGGTACGACTGTTCGCCGACGCCGACGAACACGCCGGTGCGGCTGCCGCGCAGCGGGCCGGTGTCCAGGCCGGCGCGTTCGAACAGTTCCCATGTGGTTTCCAGGAGCACCCGCTGCTGGGGATCCATGCCGAGGGCTTCACGGGCGGAGATGCCGAAGAACTCGGCGTCGAAGTCGGTGGCCGCGTCGATGAAGCCGCCGTGGCGGGTGTAGGAGGTGCCGGGCGGGCCGTCCGGGTGGTAGAGCCGGTCGACGTCCCATCCACGATCGTCCGGCCAGGTGGTGATGGCGTCGACACCGTCGGCGACGAGCTGCCACAGTTGTTCGGGGTTGTCGGCGCCCGGGTAGCGGCAGGCGGTGGCCACCACCGCGACTGGTTCCGGGGTGCCGGCCTCCAGCTCGGCGACGCGTTCGCGTGACCGCTGCAGCTCGGCGGTCACCCACTGCAGGTATTTCAGCATGCGGTCCTCTTCGGACACGACGTCTCCTCGGGGGTCGGGTGGGCGGCCGGGCGGGGGTGGGTGCGGCCGGGGGTGGATCAGGCGCCGGCGGGTCGGGCGGCGCGGCCGAGCTGGTCGTCGATGAATGCGAACAGTTCGTCGGCGTCGGCTGAGTGCAGCAGTTCCGGTTCGGGACCGGGTTCGGTCGGTGACCGGCGGGCCAGTACTTCGCCGAGTCGGGCCAGCACAGCGGTGCGCCGGTCTGCGGTCAGCGTGTTGCGGGCCAGCGCGGCGTCGAGACGGTCCACCTCGGCCAGTAGGTCGAGGTCGTCGGTGTCGGCGGTGGCGGTGGTGGCGGTGATGGCGTACTGGTCGAGGAGCAGTCCGGCCAGTGAGCGTGGTGTCGGGTGGTCGAATACGGCGGTGGCGGGCAGGGTGATGCCGAGGGCGGTGGAGAGCCGGCTGCGCAGTTCCACGGCGGTCATCGAGTCGAAGCCGAGGTCAGTGAAGGCGCGGTCGGCACCGAGCCGGGAGGGGTCGCCGTGGCCGAGCACGGTGGCGGCTTCGGTGCGGACCAGTGCGAGCAGCCGGTCGGCGCGGGCGTCGTCGTCCAGGCCGGTCAGATCCACCGCGGCCGGTACTGGTGCGGTTTTCGGTTCGGGTACGGCGGTCGTGGTGGCGGCGTCGCGCAGGAGCCAGTACCGCTCGCGCTGGAACGGATAGCTGGGTAGGGGGATGCGGGTGCCGGCGGTCACCGGCGGATAGGTGTCGGGGTCGACGGGTTGGCCGTAGGCGTACAGGTGGCCGAAGAGTTCGGCGGCGGCTTGTGGTTCGGGGCGATCGCGGCGCAGCGTGGGCAGGGCGGCGACGCCGTCGGGCAGGTGGGCGGCGAGCATGCCGGTGAGGATCGCGTCGGGTCCGACCTCGATGAGCGTGGTGACGTCGTCGGCGAGCAGCCGCTGGGCGGCGTCGTGGAATCGGACGGTGGAACGGACCTGCCCCACCCAATACTCCGGATCCG
>NZ_PNOZ01000089.1:0-23174 GCF_002879555.1 Verrucosispora sp. ts21
GGAGGGTGGGTCAGTCGGTGCGGCGGGTGGCGGCTATGGCCAGGTCGACGAGGGACTGGCGGGCCTCGGTGTCCAGGTCGACGGCGGTCAACGCGGCGAGTGCGGCGTCGGTGAGCGTGACGATGCGCTGCTCGGTACGAGCCAGTGCGCCGGTGCTGATGATCACGTCCCGTAGTCGGGCCACTCCGGCCGCGTCCAGGGCGGGATCGCCGAGCCCGGTGAGCACCACCTCCCGCCCGGCGTCGTCAGCCGCCTCCAGGGCCGCTGCCACCAGGTAGGTCCGCTTGCCCTCGCGTAGGTCGTCGCCGGCCGGCTTGCCGGTCTGGGCGGGATCGCCGAAGACTCCCAGCACGTCGTCGCGCAGTTGGAACGCCTCGCCCAACGGCAGCCCGTACGCCGAGTAGGCGACCCGTATGTCCGCGGGAGCGTCGGCCAGCGCCGCGCCGAGCAGCAGCGGTCGTTCGACTGTGTACTTCGCCGACTTGTAGCGGGCGATCTTGCTGGCCCGTTCCAGCGAGGCGTCCCCGGTGGCCTGGGTCACCACGTCGAGGTACTGCCCGACGGTGACCTCGGTGCGCATCTCGTCGAAGTCCGGCCGGGCCCGGGCGACGGTGCGGGGATCCAGCCCGGCGGAGTGCAGCAACTCGTCGGACCAGACCAGGCACAGGTCGCCCAGCAGGATCGCCGCCGCGTCGCCGAAGCCGTCCGGGTTGCCACCCCAACCGGCCGTACGGTGCCAGGCGGCGAATCGGCGGTGCATCGCCGGCTCTCCGCGCCGGGTGTCCGAACGGTCCATCAGGTCGTCGTGGATCAGGGCGCTGGCCTGGACGAACTCCAGTGCTGCGAGGGCGGTCACCACGGCGTCGGTGTCCACTCCGCCGGCACCCCGGTAGCCCCAGTAGCCGAAGGCGGGCCGCAGGCGCTTGCCCCCGCCGAGCACGAACGACTCGATCGCCTCGGCGACCGGAACCAGGGCGTCATCGAGGTCGGTCATCCACGATCGGCGACCGGCGAGGAAGTCGGACAGGGCCTGGTCCACCCGTTGGCGGAGGCCGGCCCGGTCGACAGGAGAGACAGGAGCAGCGTGGGTCACGTCCCGACGCTAATAGGTCAGGTCGTCGCGTGCTGACCCACCCACGTTCCGGCGCGTCGCGGTTCGCCCGACGATTCGCGTCGGTGGGCGTGCGGAGGTCGGTCGGCAACGGCCGACACGCCGATCACGGTCGCCCTTCGGACAGATCACGTCACCATCGGTGAGCACGGTCCGGCCGGCGGGCAGGCAGGTCGGCGCCGGGCCCGAGGAGTCGAGCGGCGGTCCGGTCGGCACGCCGAGGACGATTGCCAACCAGGCGTGCCAGTAGCGGCCGGGCGTGCGCCGCTGGCGTTCCCAGCGGGATATCTCGTGCCGACTCAGTGTCGGCACCCCGGCGGCGGCGCACAGTTCGGCGGCGAGCCGGGACTGGCTCCAGCCTCGGGCGAGGCGCAACCGGGTCAGCGGCGGCCCGGACAGCGAATCGGGCGGGTGCGGGGGCATCGGTCCTCCGGAGGTCGGCGCGCGCTGGTGGCCGGCCCGGAACCGGACCGCCCACCGGTGGATCGTGACCCCCGCGCGGCCCCCTGCGGTCCTCGACCGCCCGCGCTGAGTCATGGTTATCGCAGGGGTCCGACGTTTCCGTCCGCGAACGAAGCCCGGGACACCGACGTACGGCACAGGTGCGAGCGAGTCGTCGGGTCGAGAACGATGCGGACAGTGATCCCTGGCTGTGGGAAGAAGATGGGGATACGCGGCCGATCCGGCTAGAGTCGACGCGTGGCGCTCGGTCTACCGTCGATCCTCCCCAATCCGCAACCGGCGATCGGGGAGCTGGTCCGTGACCGCCAGCCGACCTTCTCCTTCGAGTTCATGCCGCCGAAGACGGAGCAGGGCGAGCGGCAGCTCTGGCAGGCCATCCGTGAGCTGGAGCCGTTGCAGCCGTCGTTCGTCTCGATCACCTACGGTGCCGGCGGAACCACGCGGGACACCACGGTCGCGGTCACCGAACGGGTGGCCACCGAGACCACCCTGCTGCCGATGGCCCACCTGACCGCGGTCAACCATTCGGTGGCCGAGTTGCGGCACGTGATCGGGCGGTTGGCCGGCGCCGGGGTGCGCAACGTGCTGGCGGTGCGGGGCGACCCGCCCGGTGATCCGACCGGCGAGTGGGTGCGGCACCCCGACGGCATCGACTACGCCGAGGATCTCGTTCGCCTGGTCCGCCGCTCGGGTGACTTCAGCGTCGGTGTGGCCGCCTTCCCGTACCGGCATCCGCGCTCGCCGGACATCGCCAGCGACACCGAGTATTTCGTCCGCAAATGCCGGGCCGGCGCCGAGTTCGCCATCACGCAGATGTTCTTCGACGCCGACGAGTACCTCCGCCTGCGTGACCGGGTGGCCGCCGCCGGCTGTGACACCCCGATCCTGGCCGGCGTGATGCCGGTGATCCGCATCGGCACCATCGAACGCTCCGTGCAGCTGTCCGGGGCACCCTTCCCACCGGCGCTGGCCGCCCGCTTCGAGCGGGTCGCCGACGACCCGGAGGCGGTCCGCCGGCTCGGCATCGAGCAGGCCAGCGAGATGTGTCAGCGGCTGCTCGACGAGGGTGTGCCGGGGATCCACTTCATCACCTTCAACCGGTCCACCGCGACCCGGGAGATCTGGCAGAACCTGCGGGTGGGCGCCTCGACGTGAGCGTGCCGGCGCGATACCTCAGCGCCGCCGTGACGGTTGAACCGTGGTGGGCAGACAGCTGAACTGGAACGAGTACGCCACCGCGTGGGCACGGTTGCACGGTGGGTTCGACCCTCGGGCGGCCACTCCGGTGGTACGCGCCTGGCTGCGCCTGTCGTACCATCTCGGGTTTCTGCTGGGCCGGCTGCGGGTCGGCCCGACCGCGGTGACGGCGGTCGGCGTGCTGCTCTGCCTCTGCGTACCCCTGTTCGCGGTCCGGGCGGGTGACGGCCCGTTCCTCGGTGCCCTGTTCGTGTTGCTCGCCTCGGTGGCCGACAGCGTCGACGGGGCGGTGGCGGTGGCCACCGGCCGCACGACGCGGCTCGGCTACGTCTACGACTCGCTTGCCGACCGGATCGGTGAGGTCGCCTGGCTGGTGGCGTTCTGGCTGGTGGGCGCGCCCGGCGCGCTGGTCGCCGCGGCCGGCGCGCTGTCCTGGTTGCACGAGTACGTCCGGGCCCGGGCGGTCGCCGCCGGGATGCGGGAGATCGGCGCGGTGACGGTGGGGGAGCGGCCCACCCGGGTCTGCGTGGCCCTGGTGGGACTGCTGCTGGCCGGTCTGACCGGTCTGATCCAGCCGGATCTGGCGGCCGGCACCATCACCATGGCGACCGCGGTGTGGGTGCTGCTGGCCGCCTTCGGGCTGGGGCAACTGCTCTCGGCCGTACGCCGGGCACTGATCGACGCAGGGTGATCGGCCCGCTGGACGGACGGCGGCTAATCTTGCCGAGTGACAACTGCAACGACGGGGGATCTTTCGGACGTCGCGCTGGTCCGGGCGGCGCAGGCCGGCGACGTCGGCTGCCTGGGGCTGCTGCTGGCGCGGCACACGGCGGCGATGCGCGCGGTGGCGTTGAGTGTCTGTGGTCACCGGCCGGAGGCCGAGGACGCGGTGCAGGAGGCGTCGCTCATCGCGCTGCGCCGCATCGGTGACCTGCGTGACCCGGCGGCCGTGGGGCCCTGGCTGCGGACGATCGTGCGTAATGTCGGCCGGCTCCAGTTCCGGGCACAGCGGGAGGTACCGGTCGATCAGCTGGAACTTGTCGCGTCCCCGGCCGTCGGGTCGGATCTCGAACGGATCGTGGAGCGGACCGCCCACGCCGACTGGCTCTGGACCGCCATGCACGAGCTGTCGCCCAATCTGCGGCTGGTCACGATGCTCCGCTACTTCACCGACGTCACCGCGTACGACCAGATCGCCGCGCTCTGCGGGGTGCCCATCGGTACGGTGCGCAGCCGGCTGCACCAGGCGCGGGCGAAGTTGACCGACGCGCTGCTGGCGACGGCCGACGCCGTACACGATGACGTGGCCGTGCTCACCCGGCGGCGTCGGGCCGAGGCGGAGGAGATGCTCTGGTCCGGACGGCACGGCAGCTTCGCGCGGACCCTTGCCGAGACCTGGAGCCCGGCGGTGCAGACGTGGTGGTCGGACGGTCGCCGCACCAACGGCATCGACCCGCTGGCCCGGACGATGTACGCCGACGTGCACGACGGGGTGGTCTACCGGCTTGCCAACATCGTGGCGGCACGGGACGTGGTGATCCTGGAAACCGATCTGATCAACCCGCCGGAGGACCCGTTCCACTGCCCACCGAGCGCGGTGTGGGTGCAGTCCCTGGAGGCGGACCGGGTGTCTCGGCTGCGGGTGTTCCACCCCGACCGGGCCAAGGTTCGGTGACCACGAGGGTGGCCGGATGCCCGGCCACCCTCGTGCTCCGGCGGGGCGTTACAGGCTGAACAACCGGTAGTGGTCGATGGTCTCGAAGCCCATCCGCCGGTAGACGGGTTCGCCTGCGGAACTGGCCTGCAGCGTGCCGACGCGCAGGCCACGCTCCCGCCCGGCCCGCAGCGCGGCGGCGGTGACGGCCGTGCCGATGCCCCGGCCCCGCTGCTCGGCGACGGTGCTGACGACATAGATCCCGGCCACCCCGTTGCTGATCAACGTGGCGGCCGTGCCGACCACCCGACCGTCGAGGCGGGCGACGAAGCGGAGCAGTTCGGCTCGGCCGGCCGGGCGGTCGATCTCCAGTTCGGTGACGGTGGCGACGGCGTCGTCCGGCACCCCCAGCGAGGGCCCGTACACCGCGACGAAGGCGGGGATCTCCGAATCGTCGATCTGGTCGACGACCAGGCCCGGCGGGCCGGGAAGCTCGGCCACCTGGTCCAGGTCGACGGCCATCACGGGCATCGTCGACACCTGCCTGCCGCCCTGCGCGGCCAGGGCGTCGGCGATGCCGGGATCACTGTCCGCGCCGACCCACCAGAGCCAGGGCGTACCGGCGAGCCGCCGGCCGGCCTGCGCCACGGTCTCGTCGATCGGCCGGTTGCGTACCCGCAGGACCCCGTTGAGCAGCGGGTGCGGCACGCCCGTGCGGAAGATGGGCAGGTCGTCGTCGGCCCCGTCCGGGCTGACCCAGCCGCACCAGTAGGCCCGGTTGTTGGCCAGTTGCGCCGGCAGGTCGTGGATCGAGGTGACGACGTCGTTCGTGGGCATCATGTCGACACGTTGTCCTCGGCCCGGCGGTAGTTCGACGCCCCGCCGGACTTCTGCTGTGGCGGCGCTCACCGATGCTTTGCGGCCTTCAACGATGCTGTTGCGGCGCTCACCGCCTGGTGCGCCTACCAGGCGGGGCCGACGGCGTCGGCGACGATCTGGGCGGACAGGGTCACCATCGGCAGGCCGCCGCCCGGATGGCTGGAGCCGCCGACCAGCCACAGGCCGCGAGCCGGCCCCCGGTTGGCCGGGCGCAGCAGACCACCGGCGGTGCCGTAGATGGTGCCGCCCGGGGCGCCGGTGGCGGTGGCCAGGTCGGCCGGGGTCCGGATGTCGCGGAACACCAGCCGGTCGCGGACGTCCACGCCGCGTTCGGCGAGCACGTCGAGGATCCGATCGGCGTACGCCTGCGCCAGCCCCGGCCGACGCCAGTCGACCGCACCCGGTGCGGTGCCCTGCCGGGCGGCGTTGACAAGCACGAACCACGCCTCGTGGCCGTCCGGGCGAACCGCCGGGTCGTCGGCCACCGTGACGAAGATCGTCGGGTCGGCGGCCGGCCGGGCCCGTACCCCCCGACCCGGGTCGCCGAAGACCGCGTCGAACTCGGCGTCGTAGTCGCGGGGGAAGAACACGTTGTGGTGGGCCAGCCCGCTGTCCCCGCGTACGCCGAGCAGCAGCACGAAACCGGCAAGGCTGCGGTCGGTGAGCCCGGCCAGCCGGCGCGCGTCGGGCAGCAGGTCACGGTAGACGGTGAGCGCGTCGACGTTTGCCACCACCACGTCGGCGGGGATCGGGGCGCGCTGGTCGGCGACGCGTACCCCGTGCACCCGACCGCCGGTGGCGTCGATCCGGGTGACAGTGGTGCCGGTGCGTACCACCACCCCCAGGTCCAGGCAGCGCGACAGCAGCGCGTCGGCGAGGGTGCCCAGCCCGCCGCGCAGGTACCAACCGCCGAAGGTCAACTCGGCGTAGGGGACCGCGACCAGGGCGGCCGGGGCGCGCCGCGGATCCGCGCCGGTGTATGTGGCGTACCGGTCCAGCAGCATCCGCAGCCGAGGATCGGACAGGTGGGACCGGCCCAGCCCACGCAGACTCTGCCCGGGGCGGATGGCGGCCAGGTCGCCCAGCCGCCAGGCCAGTCGGGCCAGGTCCCGGGGCGAGTCGACGCGGCGACGCAGGATGTCGTGTTCGCTGGCCCGCCACACCCGGGCCGCGCGCCGCCACAACCGTTGCCAGTCGGCGGCGGCCCGGTCACCGAGGGCCGCGCCGATGCGGGCGGTGAACTCCGCCGGGTCGGCGCAGGAGTCCAGCACCGCAGCACCCTCGTCGAAGACGTGCCGCACGATCGGGTCCAGCGGCACCAGGTCGAGATATTCGTCCAGCTTCGCCCCGGTCGCCTCGAACAGTTCGTGGAAGACCTCGGGGAGGGTGAGCAGGCTGGGCCCGGTGTCGAAGTGGAACGGACCCGCCTCGGTGTCGCGGGTGTGCCGCCCGAGCTTGCCGCCGACCGTGTCGGCCTGCTCCAGGACGGTCACCTGGTGCCCGGTGACGGCCAGCCGGGCGGCGGTGGCCAACCCGCCCACCCCGGCGCCGACGACCACGATCCGCGCCATGCCGCGTCCTCCTAGACCGTGTCGAAGTCCTCGCTCCGGCCCGCCGCAGGCGGATCTAGCCGACCGGACGGCCGCGCCAGGACAGGCGCCGCCGCTTGCGCAGATGGTACGACCGTACGGTCAGCCAGCCGAGGACCGCGACCGACACGGGGTGGCTCAGCGCGTCGGGCCAGGCCCGCCCGCCGGTGGCACGGGCGCTGACCACCCGTCCCACCACCCCCGTCAGGTACGTCAGGGCGGCCACCCCGGCCAGGACCGGCGCCCCGGCCAGCAGGGCGGCCACGGCGACCAGCGGCGGCGCGGTGTAGAGCAGGAGCAGCAGACCGACCACCAGCGCGGCGGCCAGCGGATGCCCGAACGTGGCCCACAGCGACTTGGTGTAGCCGTCGCGCAGCTGCGGCCAGGTGTCGTACATCCGGCAGGTGGCCAGCCGTGAGCCGTCGGCCAGGGCGATCCGGCCGCCGGCACGTTTCACCGCGCGGGCCAGTTCGATGTCCTCCAGCACCCGGTCGGCGACCGCCGCGTGCCCCCCGGCCCGCAGGTAGCCGGCCCGGTCGACGACCAGGAACTGCCCACCGGCTGCGGCCAGCGACGGCCGCCGTGAGCGTTCCATCGCCCGCAGCGGTAGGAAGGTCAGCCACAACCACTGCAACAACGGCTGCACCAACCGGTCGGCCACCGTCCGCACCACGATCCGCGGGTACGGCGACAGCAGCTCAGCCCCGGCGGCGCGCAGTTCGGTGACCGCCGCCGCCACGGCGTACGGGCCGAGCACCACGTCGGCGTCGACGAAGACCAGCGCGTCGGTCGATCCTTCGACGTGGCCGGCCAACTGCCAGCAGGCGTGTGGCTTGCCCAGCCAGCCCGGCGGCGGGGCGACCCCGGTGCGCAGGGTGACCCGGGGGTCGTCGCCGACCACCGCGCGGACCACCTCGGCGGTGCCGTCGGTGGAGCCGTCGTCGAGCACCACGATCCGCAGTCCCGGTACGCCGCGCTGGGCGAGCAGCGCCCGCAGGCACGGGGTGACCCGGTCGGCCTCGTCGCGCAGCGGCAGCAGCACACTCACCCGTTCGTCGGTCTGCACCGGACGGTCCGCCGGGCGGCGCAGCCACCGGCCGGCGTTGACCACGGTGTGCCCGGTCAACGCGACGACGACGAGCAGGACGACGAGCAGCCAGGTCATGCCGCGACGTCGGCCCTGGTGCGCTCCGCGCCGGCGTGGTCGTCGCCGGTCCGGCGGGCCCGCAGCAGCGTCACCGCCAGCGGCACCGCGATCACCGCCATGCCGAACCCGCCCCACAGCGCGGAGGCGGGCAGGTCCAGGAAGACCGCGTGGGCCAGCACACTGGAGGCGTACGTCCACAGGTAGAGCGCGTACATCGGCCGGTCGCGGGTGTCGGTGTCGGCCACGGCGGCACCGGCGAGCGGCCGCAGCGCGGTCATCACCAGCACGGCGAACAGCAGCCAGCCCAGGTAGTTGCTGACCGGGATGCCGGCCAGCCCGGGCAGTGCCGGGGTGGCGTCACGCCACACCCAGTGTCCCTCGGCGACCATCTGCGGGTCGAGGAAGAGGTCCCAGGTGGCCAGGCCGAGGGTGGCCAGCCCGATCCGCGCCGGCCACCGCCACCACCGGCGTGCCGTGCCGCCGCCGGTGAGCCGGGTCGCCACCAGCCAGGCCGGCCAGGTCATCCAGGTCCAGGCCAGCGGGATGATCAGCGGCACCCCGGCCAGTTTCGGGCCGAGTTGGCCGGAGTAGTCGTAGCTGCCGAACGGAAATCCGGTGGCCACCCCGAGGGCCTCGATGGCGAAACCACCGCCGCTGGCCAACGCGATCAGCGCGAACGCCGTACGCGGGCCCCGGCTGAGCAGGGCGTGGCCGACCGAGAGCAGGTAGCCGAGCACGACGGTGGCCACGGTCAGCCGGGCCCGGGTCGTCCCGCTGGTCAGCGGGTAGCAGATCTGCGCCAGCACCAGCAGGGCGAGCATCCCCCAGGCGTACGCCCGGGTCGCCGACCGGGCCGATGGTCCGCCGTTCATGATCGCGGCGGCTGCGTGGGCGCGGGTAGGGGCAGATCCCGGCCGAGCACCCCGAACGGACGTTCGTCGCCGGGGAAGTGGAAGTCGCGCAGCAGGTCGACGAAGCCGAACCGGCGGTACAACCGCCAGGCGCGAGAGGTCTGCTCGTCGGCCTCCGGGGTGGACAGCAGCGTGGTCGCGCCCTCGGCCATGGTGAGCAGCGCCCGCAGTTGCCCGGCACCCAGGCCGTGCCCCTGCGCCGGTGGGCGTACGTGCAACTCGACCACCTCGAAGCAGTCGGTCAGCCAGCGTCGTCGGGCGTCCGGGTCGAGTGCCCGCCAGACCTGGTCGTGCCACCACTGGCCGGGGCCGCCGAGGTAGCCGTAGCCGAACCCGGCCAGGTGCCCCTCGGCGGTCAGGCTGGCGACGGCCCGGAAGCCGGGACGGCGTACGTGGGTGGCGATGTAGCCACGGCGGGCCTCCAGCAGGTCGGCGCGGTAACCCATGGCCTCGCCGTAGACAGCCACCACGTCGTCCAGCCGCCGGAGGAGATCGTCCGGTGTCCACCGCACCAACCTCATGCCCGTCCACCCTTCGCCGGGTCGCCGTCGACCCACCCCAGTACCGTCCGGTCACCGATCACGTCACGCACCTCGAACCGGGTGAAGAGCTCCTCCGCGTACCACCGCGCGGTCTCCGTCCGGGCGATCGCGGCCCGGTGCTCCGGGTGACGGTACGCGAACCCCACCAGGTCTGTCGGATCACGCCACACACTCACCGTGCCCTGCCAACCCAACGGGGCCTCGCCGACGCCGAAGCGGGCCAGCAGGCCGGGCGCGGCGTGCAGGGCGGCGGCCACCGGCGGGATCGCCCGCCAGAAGGTGAGCGCTCGGGTCGGTCGCAGTCGGGCCCGGGTCAGGGCCAGCACCGGCCCGCTGACCCGGCCACCGGTCGGCTCGCCGAACGGCCGCCGGCCGGACCACTCACCCCGGCTGCTCAGTGGCCGCAGGTCGAGCCGGACGCCGGCCACGGCGATGCGGGACCAGGCCCGACCCACCGATGATTCGGCGAACCGGGTGGCCGCGACGGGGGAGTCCCACACCGTCAACGCCGCCCAGCGGGTCAGGTCGGCGTCACCCGGCCCGAAGCCGGTGCCGGTCCCGGTGCCGAGCAGCTTGCCGAACCGTACGCCGGGCAGGGCGCGCAACCGGCGCGGATCCCGCGCCATCCGGACCAGCGCCCGGCCCACGGCGGCCCGGGGAATCCGCCACACATGCAGGGTGACCAGCTCCGGAACGTGCTCTGGCTCGCTCACGCCGCCGCCTCGCTCACATCGCCGCCAGCGCGAGGCACCACGCTGCTGCGCTTGATGGTTCGCTCGCTTCGCTCGTTCACGCCACGTCGGTAGGGGTTCCGCCGGTGATCCGCAGCAGTTCGGCGTACGTGGTGGGAAAGACCGCCTGCGGTACGCCACCGGCGGCCCAGACCTCGTCGTACTTGTCCAGGGCGTTGTCCACCAGGGTGCGCAGCGGCTGCGGATGGCCCACCGGGGCGACCCCGCCGATCACCTGGCCGGTGTGTTCCTTGACGAACTGCGGGGTGGCCCGGCGCAGCCGGGTGATGCCGAGCCGGGCGGCCAGGCCGGTGGTGTCCACCCGGTGCGCGCCGGAGGTCAGCACCAGCAGCGGGGCCCCGTCGGCGTCGAAGACGAGCGAGTTGGCGATGGCCCCCACGTCGACGCCGAGCGCCTCGGCGGCGGCCGCGGCGGTGTGCACGGCGTCGGGCAACAGGCGGACCGTGGCCGGTGCGTCGGAACCGTTGCGCGCCTGTGCGGCGTCGAGCGCGTCCTGCACCGCCCGGACGTTCGGGTGTGACTGCATCCCGCCATTCTCCCCGGTGCCCGGCCGGGCGCTGCAGCCGGAGTCGGGTGGGTGGCCGTCGCTGACTCGCTCGTCTTCGAGGCCGTGGGGGCTGCCGGGCTCGGGGCGAGGCGGGCTCGGGGTGAGGCGGGCTCGGGGTGAGGCGGCGTCAGGGGCCGGGGAAATCGGTGACCGGAGGGTGCCGGCGCGCCACACGTTGCATTTTCGTCGGGGGGAGGGTGTACTGTCAGCAGCAGTTAGAACGAGTGTTCGATTGAGTCGAA
The DNA here is from genome assembly GCF_002879555.1 of Verrucosispora sp. ts21. NCBI lineage: Bacteria > Bacillati > Actinomycetota > Actinomycetes > Micromonosporales > Micromonosporaceae > Micromonospora > Verrucosispora sp. ts21. The sequence continues at coordinate 11,034 of NZ_PNOZ01000089.1, forward strand.
CGTTCGTTCCAACCCCCTCGGGGCGGGTGTTTCGCGGCATCCGGCTCCGAGAGAGGTGCGGTACCGCGGACCGCACCGGGCCCCGGGCAGTCGCGAGTCCGGACCCATCAGGCAGGAACGTCGCTCGCCGCCCACGACCCCCGGGCGGCGAGCGACGGACCCGCCGGTACGCCGGCCGGGTGTGGTGTGGGGAAGCTCCACACCCGGCCCGGCCACCCACCTGGTGCGTCTTCCTCCGCACCGCCCGCCGCGGGTGTCCCGCGCCGACGGATCTCCTCCGTCGTGCGACCGCCCGCCCCGGTCCGCCTGGAGGAGACATGCCGACCAGCCCGGCCCAGGTGCCGACGGTGCCCGCGCACGTGCTGCCGCACCGCACTCCCGCCCAACTGCTGGCGGTGGCGCGGCAAGGGCTCGCCGAAGCCGCTCGGACGAGTCCCGACGGCCTCCGGTACGCCACCGCCCACCTCGCGGCCCTGCGTGCCGCCGCTGCGGTGCTCGCCGCCCGCGCCCGTCCCGCGCCCACCCGCCGCAGCCGGATCACAAGTGTCTGGGTCCTGCTCGCCGGCGTCGCCCCCGAGTTGAACGAGTGGGCCAACTACTTCGCCGTCGCCGCCGGCAAGCGGGCCGCCGCCGAGGCCGGCATACCTCGGGTGGTCACCGCCCGGGAGGCCGACGACCTGCTCCGTGCCGCCGGGGAATTCGTCACGGTGGTCGAGTCCGCACTCGGCATGGCCCATCAGCCGGCGATCGAGGGACTCGTCGCCTGAGTCTCGGCGTCCGGTCACCACCGGCGGGACCCAGGGTGGCCGGGCGTCGTCCGGCAACGCCGACCCGACCATGCCGTGTCGGCACGTCCTCATCCGAAGCAACGACAGCACCATCCTCGGGCCGGTGCCCGGGGCGATCCGACGGGGGTAGATCCGATGGCGGGCCGCATGGTCGTCGGTTCTGCCGCGCTGGCCGCACTGGTGCGTCCGGCCAGCGCCCCCGATCCGGCGGGCGGCCACCGGATGCTGCCGGTACGGCCCGAGCTCAGTGGGTTGCTGCCCGGCCGAGGGTTGCGGCGCGGCAGCACCATCGCGGTCGGCGTCGGGCAGCACCGGCACAGCGGCACCACATCGCTGTTGCTCGCCCTGCTCGCCGAGGCGTCCCGCGCCGGCTCCTGGTGCGCGGTGGTCGGGATGCCGACCTTCGGGCCCGGCGCGGCGGCCGAGGCGGGAATCGCCCTGGATCGGCTCGCCCTGGTGCCGCAGCCCGGTCCGGAATGGCCGACCGTGGTCGCCGCGCTCATCGACGGGGTCGACGTGGTGGTCACCGCCGTGCCGGCCGCCGTCTCCGCCTCCGTCGCCGGCCGACTGGCCGCCCGGGCCCGGCAACGCGGCAGCGTGCTGGTGCCGTACGGCCGGTGGGACGGCGCGGATGTGACGCTCCAGGTGGTACGCGGGGTGTGGGAGGGGCTCGGGTCGGGGCGGGGGCGGCTGCGTCGCCGCGAGATGACCATCTCGGCGCGCGGCCGGGGTGCCGCCGCCCGCCCCAAGGAGCTCACGGTGTGGCTGCCCGGTGCCGAACTGACCCGGGTAATCCCCCGGTCGGCACCGGCCGGCCGGCCGGAGGCCGCGCTACGCGTGGTGGCATCGGCATGAGCGTCCACCCCCAGGCAAACCGTCAGCTCGGCGCGCATCAGTTCGGTGCGCGTCAGTTCGGTGTGCGTCAGAACGGTGCGCTCCGGGCCGGCCGCTGTGCAGTCGGCCGGTCGGCGGTCGGTGGGCCGACCGCTTGTGGATCAGCGGCCCGGGTCGGCTCGCCGGGTGGGCCGGGGACGGGTGGCGCCGACAGCGAGTGCCAGCAGGCCGATCCCGAAGGTGGAGATCGCGATCGGGTCGTACCGCACCTGATCGGCCAGGGCGAGCAGGTCGATCTGTGGGTTGGTGGTGGCCTGGCGAGCGATCGCGTGCAGGCCGAACGCCTCGGCGCCGTAGTACGGCAGCACCAGACCGGCGCCGACGGTGCTGGTGACGAAGGCGGCCACGAGGGTGCGGCCCGACCCGGTGCCGGCGACGGTCCGGGCGAGGACCAGCAGGCCGAGCGGCACCAGGATGAAGCCGATCATGGCGAAGGTGTGCGAGGGCACCCAGGTGCTGGCGGACATCGCGGCGAGGGCGCCGGCCGCGGTGGATTCGTCGTGCCAGGGGCGCAGGGCGGGATAGAGGACGAACATGACGGCCGCGGCGGCGAGGGCGGCGGCACCGGCTCGGATCCGGTTCATTGCGGACTCCTTGACGGCCATGCGGGTCGGATGAGGGGCAGGGGTGGCGGGAACCGCCGCAGTGCAACGTCGGCGGCCCGGCAGCACTTGGCTTACTGCTGTAGCCAAAAAGCTAATGCCATTAGCTTTCGGGGTCAAGTCGGCCTGGTGGTGAGCACGACCATCGCGAGGTACGGCCGATGACACGGACCTTGCTGCTCTGGTGCCCGGACTGGCCGGTGCTCGCCGCCGAGATAGCCGACGGGGTACCGGCCACCGGGCCGGTGGCGGTGCTGCACGCCAACCGGGTCCTCGCCTGCTCCGAACAGGCCAGGGCCGAGGGGGTACGCCGAGGGCTGCGCCGGCGGGAGGCACAGGGCCGCTGCCCGGGGCTGACCGTCGTCGACCACGATCCCGGGCGGGACGCACGGGCCTTCGAGCCGGTGGTGGCCGCGGTCGAGGAGGTGGCGGTCGGGGTCGAGGTGGTCCGCGCGGGCGCCTGCGCGTTGCCCGCCCGAGGGCCGAGCCGCTACCTCGGCGGTGAGGAGGCGGCAGCCGAACGGATCGTCGAGCACGTCGCGCAGAGTTGCGCGGTGGAGAGCCAGGTCGGTGTCGCCGACGGGGTCTTCGCCGCCGGGTTGGCCGCCCGACAGGGGCGGATCGTGCCGCCCGGCGAGACACCGGAGTTCCTGGCCGCCCAGCCCGTCGAGGCGCTCGGCCGGCCCACCCTGGCCGACCTGCTGCGCCGGCTCGGAGTGCGTACGCTCGGTGACTTCGCCGCGCTGTCCGCCGGTGACGTGTTGGCCCGGTTCGGCTTCGACGGGGCGCTGGCCCACCGGATGGCCGCCGGCCGGGACGACCGCCCCCTCGCGGTCCGGCGGCCCCCGGTCGACCTGACGGTCACCACCGACCTCGACGAGCCGATCGAGCGGGTCGACGTCGCGGCGTTCGCCGCCCGGACGCTGGCCGAACGGTTGCACGAGCGGCTCGCCGGGCACGGGCTGGCCTGCACCCGGCTCGGCATCGAGGCGGTCACTGCGCACGGCCAGGAGTTGCACCGGGTCTGGCGGCACGACGGTCTGCTGGACGCGGCGGCGATCGCCGACCGGGTCCGTTGGCAACTGGACGGCTGGCTCACCGGCGCCCGCCGGGGCGGCCCGGCCCGGCCCACCGCCGGGATCATCCGGCTGCGGTTGGTGCCGGACGGGCTGCTGGCCCAGGCCGGCCTGCAACCCGGGCTGTGGGGCGAGACCGGCGAGGAGCGCGAGCGGGCGCATCGGGCGCTGAGCCGGGTGCAGGGACTGCTCGGCCCCGAAGCGGTGGTCACCGCCGTGCTCGGTGGCGGGCGCTCTCCGGCCGACCAGGTACGGCTGGTCCCATGGGGCGACGAACGGCTACCCGCCCGTCCCGATGCCACCCCGCTGCCGTCCTGGCCGGGGCGGCTGCCGCCGCCCTCGCCGGCGGTGGTGCTGCCCACTGCGCTCGCCGTGCAGGTGTGGGATGCCGCTGGTGAGCCGGTGACGGTGAGTGCCCGGCTGGCGATGAGTGCCCCGCCGGCCCGGCTGAGCATCGATGCGACGGTGGAAGCCCTGGTCCCGGTCGGCGTGGGCAGGGCAGCCGAGATCGTCGGCTGGGCCGGTCCGTGGCCGGTCGACGAGCGATGGTGGGCCCCGGCCGAGGCCCGTCGCCGAGCCCGCTTCCAGGTCTGCCTGGCCGACGGCACCGCACTGCTGCTCGCCGTCGAGCGCGGCCGATGGCTGCTGGAGGCGATCTATGACTGACGTGAATCTTGGTACGAAACAGCCCTCCTGGGGGCCGGAACGTACCAAGATCGTGGCGGCGAGGTGGGGACGATGAGTTTCCACAATCCACGGCTGCCGTGGTCGGAGTTGGAGCGGGTGCTTTCCGGTCGGCCGGGGAGCGGGAACGGGCAGGGCGGCGGGGGTAGGAGCGGCGGGGGCAGGAGCGGTGAGGGCCGGAGCGGCGGGGGCAGGAAGGGCAGCGGGAAGGGGGAAGGCGGTGGGGAGCGGCATCTGCATGTGGTGGATCCGCTCGCCGTCGACGCCGACGGGGGTGACTCGCCGGCCTGGAGCCGGCGGCGGGAGCACTACCTGCCACCGGAGCTGACCCGGCCCGACGATGTGCTGCCGTACGCGGAACTGCACGCGCACACCAACTTCAGCTTCCTCGACGGCGCCAGCCACCCGGAGGAACTGGTCGAGGAGGCCACCCGGCTGGGGCTCACCGCGCTCGCCGTCACCGACCACGACGGCTTCTACGGCGTGGTGCGCTTCGCCGAGGCGGCCCGCGCGCTGCACCTGCCGACGATCTTCGGGGCGGAGCTGACCCTGGGCCTGCCCGGCCCGCAGAACGGGGTACCCGACCCGCACGGCAAGCACCTGCTGGTGCTGGCCCACGGTCACGAGGGGTACGCCCGGCTGGCCACCGTCATCGCCCGCGCCCACCTGCGGGGCGGGGAGAAGGGTCGCCCGGTCTACGGGGAGTTGGAGGAGATCGCCGCCGACCTGCGCGACCACGTGCTGGTGCTGACCGGCTGCCGCAAGGGGCACGTGCCGGCCGCCCTGCTCACCGAGGGGGTCGAGGCGGCGGCCCGCGAGCTGGACCGGCTCACCGCCCTGTTCGGGGCGGAGACGGTGGCGGTGGAACTGACCGACCACGGGCACCCGGTCGACGAGGACCGCAACGACGCCCTGGCCGAGCTGGCCACCGCCGCCGGGCTGCCCACAGTGGCCACCGGCAACGTGCACTACGCCACGCCGGGGCGACGTCGACTGGCCACCACCCTGGCCGCCGTACGGGCCCGGCGCAGCTTGGACGAGATGGACGGCTGGCTGCCCGCCGCCGGCACCGCCCACCTGCGCTCCGGTGCCGAGATGGCGGCCCGGTTCGCCGCGTACCCGGGTGCGGTGGCCCGGGCCGCCGAGTTCGGCGCGGAACTCGCCTTCGACCTGCAACTCGTCGCACCGCAACTGCCGGCGTACCCGGTGCCGTCGGGGCACACCGAGATGAGCTGGTTGCGGCAGCTCACCGAGGCCGGCGCGCGGGAACGCTACGGCCCCCGCGAGGCCCACCCGCAGGCGTACGCGCAGCTCGACCACGAGCTGAACATGATCGAGGCGCTGGGCTTCCCGGGCTACTTCCTGGTGGTCTACGACATCGTCGAGTTCTGCCGCCGGGCCGACATCTACTGCCAGGGCCGGGGCTCGGCGGCCAACTCGGCGGTCTGCTACGCCCTGCGGATCACCAATGTGGACGCGGTCCGGCACCGGCTGCTGTTCGAACGCTTCCTGGCCCCCGAACGCGACGGCCCGCCCGACATCGACGTGGACATCGAGTCCGACCGCCGGGAGGAGGTCATCCAGCACGTCTACGCCCGGTACGGCCGGGAGCACACCGCCCAGGTGGCGAACGTGATCTCGTACCGGCCCCGGTCGGCGGTGCGGGACGTGGCCAAGGCGTTCGGTTTCTCCCCCGGTCAGCAGGACGCCTGGAGCAAGCAGATCGACCGCTGGGGTGACGTGGCGGCGGTGGACGTGCCGGAGATCCCCGAGCAGGTGGTCGCGTACGCCAACGAGGTGCAGACTTTCCCCCGGCACCTGGGCATCCACTCCGGCGGCATGGTGATCTGCGACCGGCCGGTGATCGAGGTGTGTCCGGTGGAGTGGGGCCGGATGCCCGGCCGCAGCGTGCTCCAGTGGGACAAGGACGACTGCGCCGCCGTCGGCCTGGTCAAGTTCGACCTGCTCGGCCTGGGCATGCTCTCGGCGCTGCACTACGGCTACGACATGATCGGGATGAGCCTGGATCTGGGCGACATGACGCTCGACGACCCCGAGGTCTACGACATGCTCTGCCGGGCCGACTCGGTCGGGGTGTTCCAGGTGGAGAGCCGGGCCCAGATGGCCACCCTGCCCCGGCTCAAACCCCGGACGTTCTACGACCTGGTGGTGGAGGTGGCGCTGATCCGGCCCGGCCCGATCCAGGGCGGCTCGGTGCACCCGTACATCCGGCGCAAGAACGGGCAGGAGCCGGTGACGTACGCCCATCCGCTGATGCGCAACGCCCTGGAGAAGACCCTCGGCGTACCGCTGTTCCAGGAGCAGTTGATGCAGCTCGCCATCGACCTGGCCGGCTTCGACGCGGCCGAGGCCGATCAGCTGCGTCGGGCGATGGGAGCCAAACGTTCGGTGGAGCGGATGGCGCGCATCGCCGACCGGCTCTACACCGGCATGGCGCAGCGGGGCATCACCGGTGAGTTGGCCGACGACGTCTACCGCAAGCTCACCGCGTTCGCCAGCTACGGCTTCCCGGAGAGCCACGCGATGAGCTTCGCCTACCTGGTGTACGCCAGCTCCTGGCTCAAGCGTTACCACCCGGGTCCGTTCCTGGCCGCGCTGCTCAGCGCCCAACCGATGGGCTTCTACTCGCCGCAGACCCTTGTCGACGACGCCCGCCGGCACGGGGTGGAGGTCCGTCGACCGGACGTCAACGCCAGCGGTGTGAAACCGGTGCTGGAGTCCACAGCGGACACCCGGTGGGGCAGCCAGCCGGGGGAGCCGCCGCACGCCTGGGGGCTGGGCGGGCCGGCCGTACGGCTGGGACTGTCGGGTGTGCGTACCCTCGGCGAGCCGGTGGCGCAGCGGATCGTGGCGGAGCGGACGGCGCACGGGCCGTACCGGGACATGCCGGATCTGGCCCGGCGGGTCGGTCTGACCGCTGCCCACCTGGAGGCCCTGGCCACCGCGGACGCCTTCGCCTGTTTCGGACTGAGCCGGCGGCAGGCGTTGTGGGCGGCGGGCGCGGCGGCGCAGGACCGACCGGACCGGCTGCCCGGCACGGTGACCGGCGCGGCCGCGCCGACCCTGCCCGGAATGGAGGCGGTGGACCGGCTGGTGGCCGACGTGTGGGCCACCGGGTTGTCCCCGGAGAATCATCCGGCCCGCTTCATCCGCCCGCAGTTGGAGGCGATGGGTGCGGTGCCGATCGACCGGCTGGGCCGGGTGGAACCGGGTCGGCGGATCCGGGTCGGCGGGATCGTCACCCACCGGCAGCGGCCGGCGACCGCGGGCGGGGTCACCTTCCTCAACCTGGAGGACGAGACCGGGATGCTCAACGTGACCTGCTCACCGGGGTTGTGGCAGCGCCAGCGGCGGGTGGCCCGGACCAGCGCGGCGCTTGTGGTGCGGGGAAGGTTGCAACGGCACGAGGGGGTGACAAACCTGATCGCCGACCGGTTGGAGGCCATCGAGCCGCCGGTCCGGCCGGCCTCCCGCGATTTCCGCTGACGACGATGGACAGCGCCGCTGCGGCGTACCCGACCGGTGTGACCGGGGCCGATGCCCGGTGGACTCAACCTCGGCTGCAGGGCCGGCGGGGCAGGCCCTAGGCTCGACCGGGTGGAACAGACCCCAGGCGCGGCCGGGCCGCCGTTGACCCCCCGTACCGCCGTGGTCTGGTCGGTGCTGCGCGCCGAGCTGGACCGTCGGCCCTCCGCCGAACTGACCGTGCTGGACGTGGGTGGCGGCACGGGCGGCTTCGCCGTGCCGCTGGCCCAGGCCGGACACCAGGTCACCGTGGTCGACGCCAGTCCGGACGCGCTCGCCGCGCTCAGCCGGCGGGCCGCCGAGGCCGGGGTGGCCGACCGGGTACGCGCGGTGCAGGGTGACGGTGACGCGCTCGCCGGGCTGGTCGAGCCGGACAGCGTCGACCTGGTGCTCTGTCATGCCGTACTGGAGGTGGTCGACGAGCCGGCGTCGGTGGTGGCCGCGCTGGCCACCGCACTGCGTCCCGGCGGCGCGGTGAGCGTGCTGGTCGCCGGCCGGTCGGCGGCGGTGCTCGGCCGGGCCATGAACGGGCACCTCGACGTGGCCGCCACGCTGGCCACCGACCCCGCCGGCACCGCCGGGCCCCGGGACACGTTGCGCCGCCGCTTCGACGCCGAGGGCGCCGCCGCGCTGCTGACCGCCGCCGGCCTCACCGTCGAGGAGATCCACGGCGTACGCGTCCTCGCCGACCTGCTGCCCGCGGCCGTGGCGGACGGCCAACAGGGTGCCCTTGTCGAGTTGGAGCGGGCGCTGGCCGCCCGCCCGCCCTGGCGGGACCTCGCCGTGCAACTGCACCTGTTCGCCCGCCGCCCGGCATGACCGACCCCACCGCAACGCCCGACGGCACCGCCGTGCCGCCTCCGGGAGGCAGCGAACGCGTGCAGGGCTCTCTCCTCGCACCGGTGACGCCGGAGTACGGCGGGAGAAGCCTGGCGGACGTGTTGCCCAGCGCGCTGGCGGTGCTCGGGGTGCCCGGCGGCGCCGACCTGCTCGGGCTCGCCGACGAACTGGCCGGGGTACGCCGCATCGCGGTGCTGCTTGTCGACGGGCTCGGCTGGCACCAGCTCCCGATCGCCGCGCCGTACGCGCCGACCCTGGCCGGGCTGACCGCCACCACGGGACGACCGCTCACCTGCGGATTCCCCTCCACCACCCCGACCAGCCTGGTCACCCTGGGCACCGGTACGGCCTCCGGCGCGCACGGAGTGCTCGGTTTCACCCTGCGGGTGCCGGGCACCGACCGGGTGCTCAACCACATCGAGTGGACCGACGACCCGCCACCGATGCGCTGGCAGCCGGTCACCACCGCGCTGCAACGCGCCCGGGCCGCCGGTGTCGCGGTGACAGTGGTCAGTCGGCCGGAGTTCGGTGGCAGCGGCCTGACCGTGGCCGCCAACCGGGGAGGCGACTACCGGGGCGCCGCCGGGGTCGACGCGCTGGCCGCCACGATGCTGGCCGCCCTGACCGCCGGGACCGGACCCACCCTGGTCTCCGGCTATCACCCGGACGTCGACCGGCACGGCCATCTCAGCGGCGTCGACTCGGTGCCCTGGCGTACCGCCGTCACCGACCTCGACGCGCTGTTGGCCCGGCTGGTGGACGGATTGCCGTCGGACGCGGCGCTGCTGGTCACCGCCGACCACGGGCAGTTGAACGTACCGGCCGAGCACCGGTTCGACCTGGACACCGACCCCCGGTTGACCGCCGGGTTGCAGGTGGTCGCGGGGGAACCCCGGGTGCGTTACCTGCACGTCGTCCCGGGGGCCACCGAAGACGTACGGGCCGCCTGGTCGCAGGTGCTGGGCCCGGCCGCCCGGGTGCTGACCCGCGACGAGGCGGTGGCCACCGGCTGGTTCGGACCGGTACCCGAGGAGCACCTGCGCCGCATCGGCGACGTGGTGGTGGTCTGCAACGACACGTACGCCGTGCTGGCCAGCCGGTCGGAGAGCCCGATGCTGTCCCGGCTTGTGGGTTTCCACGGCGCGGACACGGCGGCCGAGATGACCATTCCACTGCTTGTCGTACGGGGCTGACCGGCCTGGATGTCGGTGCCGGGGATGCCGGTGCCGGGGGCTGACCGGCCTGGATGTCGGTGCCGGGGGCTAACCTGCCCAGGTGGGCCGCAGCCAGTCGTTACCCCGGGGCGGTGATCCCCGCTTCGGGCCGGACGCCGACGACACCGGCTGCCCGATCCTGCACGTCGACATGGACGCCTTCTACGCCTCGGTGGAGGTGCGGCACCGGCCGGAGTTGCGCGGCCGGGCCGTCGTGGTCGGCGGAGTCGGCCCGCGCGGGGTGGTCAGCTCCGCCAGCTACGAGGCCCGACGGTACGGCGTACGCAGCGCGATGCCCACGATGCGGGCCCGCGCCCTCTGCCCGCACGCGATCTTCCTGCCGCCGGATTTCACCCGCTACACGGCCGCCTCCCGAGCGGTCATGCAGATCTTCCGGGACGTCACCCCGCTGGTCGAGCCGCTCTCGCTGGACGAGGCGTTCCTCGACGTCGCGGGGGCCCGGCGGCTGTTCGGCTCGCCGGCGACGATCGGCCGCCGCATCCGTGAACGGGTCGAGGCCGAACAGGGCTTGACCTGTTCGGTGGGGGTGGGGCCGAGCAAGTTCGTCGCCAAGCTCGGCTCGACCCGCGCCAAACCCGACGGGCTGCTCGTCGTCCCGGCCGCCCAGGTGCTCGACTTCCTCCACCCGTTGCCGGTGTCGGCGTTGTGGGGGGTGGGGGAGCGTTCCGCCGAGGCGCTGCTGCGGCTCGGTCTGCGTACCGTCGGTGACCTGGCTCAGGCACCGATCGGCATGCTGCGCACCGCGCTGGGGCAGGCCGCCGCCGCGCACCTGCACGAGCTGGCCTGGGGGCGGGATCCGCGCCGGGTAAGCCCCGAGCAGGTGGAAAAGTCGATCGGGGCGGAAGTCACCTTCGACGTCGACGTCGACGACCCGGAACACCTCCGCCGGACATTCCTCGCGTTGGCCGAGAAGGTCGGTGCCCGACTGCGCGATGCCGAACAGGTCGGGCGGACCGTGTCGATTAAGGTGCGGATGTCGGACTTCCGCACCATCAGTCGATCGCGCACTCTGGAAGTTCCCACCGACGTCGCTCGGGAGATCTTCGACATAGCGTGGTCCTTGTTCGCCGCCCTGCCCTCCGGCGAGCGAATCCGTCTCGTCGGCGTACGAGCGGAAGGACTGCACCGGGCGGACGCCACACCCCGGCAGCTCACCCTTGGTGAACCGGAGCGCGGATGGCGGGAGGCGGAGGTCGCCGCCGACGCGGCGGCTGCCCGATTCGGGCGGTCCGTCATAGGCCCGGCGAGTCTTCTCAGCGGCCGAGATACGCGACGAAAGGAAAATCCGACGCGGCCATAGGTCGTCCCGCTTTCCGACGCGCGAGCCCCCTCGTAGACTTGCGGGTAAGCAGCCGGTTGGCTGCCACGGTCTGTCGGCCCGACCGGACCGACCAACGTGACCGGGGAGGAGTGCCGTGCCGCTCTCGGAGCACGAGCAGCGGCTGTTCGAGCAGATCGAGCGGTCGCTTGCCGAGGACCCCAAATTCGCCTCGGCCGTGCGCGCCAGCGATCCGCGCTTCCACGCGCGGCGTCGCCTGCTCGTCGCTGCCGGCCTGATCATCGCCGGCTTGGCGTTGTTGGTATATGGCGCGGTGATCAAAACTCCGCCGCTGGCAGTGGCGGGATTCGTTGTCATGCTGGCCTCGGCCGCGTTCGCCGTGCAGTCGCACCGTCGAGCGCAGTCGCCGGACCTGCACGTCGTCGGGGGCACGGCGAGTCGTCGCCGATCCCGCGGTCGTGCCGGCCGGAGGCCAGGCTTCATCGACCGGATGGAGGACCGGTGGCGGCAGCGCCCGGAGGGGCACCGCTGACCCGGTGATCCGGCCCGTGCAGCCTTAGGCGGCGGATCGCGTCACCGGGCCCACCCCGGGGCGCACACCTGGCTCGATCGACCCCCGGTCGATCGAGCCATCGGCCTGCCCCACCCCCTTGACGGCACCCTTCACCCCGCACGCCCCACCCACCCCACCTCGCGCGTCACCCACAGCCCTTGGCCGCGCTCCCCGGCCCCCCAGCATCCGATCCCGCCTGACCCTGCGCCCTCGCGTACCGCTGAGCCCTGCCCCGCGTCCCCGCGTTCGCCCCGCGTCCGCGTTCGCCTCGCGCTCGCCCGGCGTCCCCGCGATCTTGCACTTTCGGTCGGGACTTACTGGAGCAAGGCGGGCATTTTGGCGACCGAAACTGCAAGATCGCGGGCGCAGGATCCCGTGCGGGCACGTCGCGCTCTGCGCCCGCCCGGTCGTACCCCGCCCCGTGTCGCGTCCTGCGTCCTGTCCCGTCACTTCCCGCCCTGCGTTGCGTCGGGTCCCGTCCCGCGATCTTGCACTTTTGGTCGGGACTTATTACAGCGAAACGGGCGTTCAGGCGACCGAAACTGCAAGATCGCGGGGGCGCAGGGCGCAGGGCGCAGGGCGCAGGGGCCCAGGGGCGCAGGGCCCAGGGGCCCAGGGCGCGGGGCGTGGGGGGCGGGCGTGGG